>JBPCKK010000147.1:0-14530 GCA_051004335.1 Chloroflexota bacterium | reverse complement strand
GATGGACTGAATGCCCTCGCTCGCCTGGGTGAGTGGTGGCCGAGGAATTTCCCGTTGGTGTTGACGCCGCACCCCGGTGAAATGTCTCGATTGACTGGTTTGTCGATTGCGGACATTCAACGGGATCGTGTCGAGGTTACGCGCCGCTTTGCCGCGCTTTGGGGCGTGGTTGTCGTACTCAAGGGAGCCGGCACCGTGGTTGCCTCTCCGGATGGCCGAGCGAGCATCAATTCCACCGGCGGGCCAAACCTGGCCACTGCCGGCACGGGAGATGTCCTTTCGGGCATCGTTGGCGGGCTACTGGCGCAAGGGCGCGACACATGGCAGGCGGCCGTCGCCGGAGTCTATCTGCACGGCGAGGCGGGCGATATGCTGCGCGCTGAACAAGGCGACATCGGCACCATAGCTAGCGATCTGCTGGAAACTATCCCGCTGGCGCGCCGCTCGATACTCGAATACGATGAGGATGTACCATGACTGTACGCGATATTATGACGAGTCCCGCTCCCACCTGCGCTCCAGACACCCGAGTGGAGGATGTGGCGCGTCGCCTATTGAACGAAGGCATAGTTGGCCTGGCAGTGGTCGACGACAAGGGTGAAACGTTGGGCCTGGTGAGCCGGCACGACCTGGTAGCGAAGCACGCTCGGGTCCACGCTCCCTGGTATCTCGGCATCCTAGGCGGAGTCCTTCCCTTTGATCATGATAGGACCGGTGACGAATTGCAGCACGTGCTGGCCGTCACGGCTCGCGAATTGATGGCAACCGATGTACCTGCTGTGACCGGCTCGTCGGCCGTTGATGATGCTGCCAGTCTGCTGGTCGATGACCGTTTCGAGTGTCTTTTGGTCATGGACGACGACGCGCTTGTCGGACTTTTGACGGAGGAGAACATCCTTCGACTCTTGCTTACCGAGGAGCGAGATGAGCCGGCCGGCTCGCCCGACTAAGTGCATGGCGGCCATCCGATCGAGCGAGGACTGGGGCGGGCGAGCTACGCGCGCCGAGATCGACCTCGATGTGATCGAAGCAAACGTACGCGCTCTGCTTGGCTGTCTGACTAGCGGCAACCTTATGACTGTCGTCAAGGCGAACGGCTACGGTCACGGCGCGGCGCCGATTGCCGAAGCCGCCATCCATGCCGGTGCATGCTACCTGGGCGTGTACGCAGTAAGCGAAGGAATCGAACTCCGGCAGGCTGCTATCAATCTCCCCATTCTGGTATTCGG
The DNA here is from genome assembly GCA_051004335.1 of Chloroflexota bacterium. Classification (GTDB taxonomy): domain Bacteria; phylum Chloroflexota; class UBA5177; order UBA5177; family UBA5177; genus CAVSUG01. The sequence goes on along the minus strand of JBPCKK010000147.1, from coordinate 13,301 downwards.
GTCGTTCCAACCAAGCGAGGCTCGCGACATTGTGGCGTATGACCTGCTACCAACAGTCACCACGGTCGACGGCGCGGAAGCCCTGGCATCGGCAACGGGAAATCGGCGCATCGCCTTTCACTTGAAGGTGGATACAGGCTTGACGCGGGCCGGAATTCCGGCGGCTTCCGCCCTCGAGTTCATGCGTCGAATCGCGCCCCTTACTCAGCTTGTCCCCGAGGGCATCTTTACCCATTTTGCCTCGGCTGATGAGGCAGATAAAGACCTCACGCGGCTACAGCTGGACGTCTTTGATGACGTTCGCGAGACGCTAGCTCAAAACGGTTTCCGGTTCAAGCTGCAGCATGTAGCAAACAGCGCGGCCACGCTGGATCTTCCGGAGACGCACCGCGATCTAGCGCGTTGTGGCATCGGCACATATGGGTACTACCCATCGGACAGTGTGTGTAGTGACGTCATGTTGCACCCGGCCATGAGCCTCGTTTCCACTATTACCCGACTCACTTGCGTGCCGGCGGGAACCGGCATTGGCTACGGGCATGAATTTCGGAGCACTCGCCCGACCACAATCGCGCTGGTGCCCATCGGCTACGGAGACGGACTGCCGCGTTCTCTCGGCAATGGTCACGGTCGGGTCCTCGTGCGTGGACATGCGGCGCCAATCGTTGGCCGCGTCTCCATGGATCAGATAACGCTGGACGTCACCCGCGTGCCCGGGGTGGCTGTGGGCACTCGAGCGGTCCTCATTGGTTCCGACGCCGGCGCCACGCAGACAGCGGATGACCTGGCCGACCGAGCAGGAACCATAAGCTACGACATCCTCACCGGACTGCTGCCCCGCGTTCCGCGTCTCTATGTGCGTGGGGAAGAGATCGTTGGTTGAAAGGCTCGGAGCAATTCGCTGAACCGGGGGCTCAGCGCGAGTCGCCTGTGGACGACTGCGCGCAGACCCGGAGGATTTCCCTGGCGACCCCTACCGGTCCGACCCCCACACGCAACGCTGCGATGATAACTATGGCGCTCGCACCTGAAGGTTCTCGTAGGGACGACAAGGGATGCAGAGCCGGAGGCTATCCCCGACGTTCCGTGCCGACCCAATGTTAATGGGAACCGCGGTAGTGGCTGTATTGGAGCTAGCGTGACGATTCACGACGCGGTGGAAGAAAGCCCGCAGTCGTCCCCACCTGCCCAAGTCGGAACCCGAGCGGTGGGCGCCATTGGCGGAGCCGCGCTCATTCTGATGGCGGCAAATCTGTCGGGAAGCATCCTAGGCTCCCTCCGTCTCGCCGTCATCTTCGCTGTCTATGGGGAGCATCGAGTGACCAACGCCTTCCTGGCGGCATCGCTCATCCCGCAGATGTTCTATGACCTGACGATCGGCGCGGCGGTTAGCGCTGCACTCATTCCCACGTTTACTGAGATCGCCGAGCGGCGCGGCACACGTGCGCTAGCGGAGACAGTTGGCACGGTGCTGGGCATCGCCTGGGTGGTCCTCGGGTCAGTAACTGTGGTTCTGTTCTTCGTTGTCCGCCCTCTGATGTCGGCTGTATTGCTCGTGAACAGTCCGCCGGGATCAACACCTGGGATTAACGACGCGACAGCGATGGCGCGCATCATCATCTTTAGCCTATTTTTCCTCGGTACTTCCGCCGTGCTGCTGTCCGCGCTGTATGCAGTGCGTCGCTTCGCCGTTTCAGCGTTTGCCGCCGGCTTGTACCACGTCGGTGTCATGGTTGGCGCTGTAGTGCTGGCTCGTCCGCTCGGGTTAGCCGCCTTGCCCATCGGCGCAGTGATCGGCAGCGCGGCACAGGCCGCCGTGCAGATTCCCGTGCTCCTCCGAACCATAGGGCGACCGAATCTTCGCATCCGACTCAATACCGAGGTGCGACGTATCCTGCGACTCTACGCACCGGTGGCGGCCGGGCTGGTGGTGAGCGTAGTGGGGCAAATCGTTGACTTGAACTTCAAATTTCGCAGCGGCGGTTATGCCGCCCTACAAGCAGCCACCGCACTCACCCAATTCCCCATAGGCATCGCCGTCGCGGGTCTCAGTTTCGCTATTCTGCCCACTATATCGTCGGATGCCGCCTTCAGCCGCATCGCTGAGTTTAAGGATACACTTGCTTCCGGCATCCGCGTTGTCTTGTTTCTGACCATACCAGCCGCTGTCGGCTATATCGCCCTCGCCACACCAATCGTCACCCTCGTGTTCCAGCGCGGCCATGTGACCCATATCAATTCAATTAATACTGCGCTGGCACTCACTGGTTACGCGATTCAGATTCCGTTTGTGGGAATCGACCAATTGCTCATCTTTGCCTTCTACGCTCGCAAGAACACGGTCACGCCCATGGTGGTCGGCATTCTGGGCGTGACTATATACGTGGGCTCAGCCTTGGTCTTGCTTCCGCGCTACCACGTGTTCGGTCTGGCGTTGGCCAATACCATCCAGAACTCGCTGCATGCCCTGATTCTCCTCGTGTTGATGATCATGGCTGTTGGATTGCCGCATGGGGCGGGCCTCCTCCGTGGGATCGCGCGCACCTGCTTGGCGGCAGCCGCAATGGCCATGGCAGCCGCGTTGTCGCTTAACGTGTTGACCGCGTATCTCGGGAACCACTCGGCGCTAAGCAGATTAGCCGAGGGCCTGTTGCCGGTAGTGGGCGGGTTGTGCGTGTATCTGTTGATTGCTGCTCTGCTGCGCAGCGATGAACTGCGTCTCCTCATCCAGGTCGCACGCTCTCGATTCCGCCAGCAACCAGGCGCAGCCTCGGAGAGCTCGTCGGCTACACCTGGACGATGATGGCGGGAAGGCCGCTGCGCCGTAGGGCAAACTCATACGGCTCGCGGTCGTACTCGACTTCGAGGAACTCTGATTCGATGTGATCGGTGATGTTTACCACAATGTAACGAGCAGTATTGCCGTATCCGCTTGCCGCGCCGGCGCCAATAATCGTCATGCCTTCGTACTCTCGCTGGAAACCATTACCGGCGTGGGCGGTGATCAACACATCGGCATGCGCCTCGTTTTGAACGGTGGCGAGAATGCTGCGGGCAGTATCGTCGCGCACGAATTCATTGAGCGCGCGTGGGCTCCCGTGGACTACAACAATGCGCCGTCCGACGGTCGGTCGCGCCTGAAACAGCCCACCGAACACGGCACGCCGGATGAAGGTGCGGCGGTATTCGGCTATACGTTCATCGCCCCGGCTGCGGGACACCTTGACGCCCTGGCCCACGGTGGAGAGGCGTAGGTTACGCGGTAACGTAGTCACGAATTCCAGGTTTTCGGGAGTGAGTTTTTCTCGCGTCCAGCGCAAGGCAACGCGATCCGCCTCCTCTTCGGCGCGTTCGGCAAAGTCTGAGCCTGACGAATCGAGCCCCAGGGCGACGGCCTCGTCATAATTACCGCGTGCCGAGTCGATCGTCTTGGACCGCAGCAGATCCAGCACTTCATTCGGTTCGGGACCGCGGCCGATCAAATCGCCGGCGGCAATCACTCGATCCACGTTCGGCGAGCGGCTTTCAATGTCCTCAAGAACGGCTTCCAGAGCGCTGCGGTTACCATGAATGTTGGCAATGACGGCGAATCGCACCTGTCACACCTCTTTTTCGAATTGTACTCATACCCTTCGGGTAGAATAACGGAAGCGGACACCGTCGAGGCGACATCCACCTCGCGACGCGAGAATCGGGGAAAAAGGAGATAAGAACGAACGATGATGTTGACAACGGTAGCAATATGTCGGTGAGTCTACCCATGGGCGCGATAGCGAGTGCTGTTCTCCTGGCAGCGGCGGGCGTGCTCTATGCGGTGATTACGCGCAACGACGAAGAGGGCGTGGCGGACAAGCTCCAGAAGGCGAAGCCCAAAGGGAGCATCGGCCGGAAAATGGGTCTACTGACGCTGGTCACGCTACTCGAGAATGACGCGACGCGCAAGGTTGTGCTGACCGCACTCCGCGCTATCGCGAAACGCTCCTAAGTCGCTTTTCGAGCGACTCCAAGGGAAGCGCATTAAGCACGTCCCCGGCCTCGAGCCAGCCGCGGCGCGCCATGGCCACGCCGTAGCGGATATTGTCAAAGTGCGCGGGGGCATGTGCGTCAGTATTGATGACGATCATAGCCCCCAATTCTTTTGCCCGCCGCACATGGGTGTCAACAAGATCGAGGCGCTCGGGGAATGAGTTGATCTCCAGGGCGGTGTTGGTGCGGGCGGCGGCGCGGAACACCGCCTCCAGATCCACATCGTAGGCAGCGCGCTTCCCGATCAGTCTGCCGGTGGGATGGGCCAGCAGGTTGACGTGGGGATTCTCCAGCGCGGCTATGATGCGGGCGGTCATTTCATCTCGTGGTTGATTGAAGCCGGAGTGTACCGACGCAATGACCCAGTCCAGTTGAGCCAGTATCTCGTCAGGGAAATCGAGTGACCCATCTCGCTTAATGTCGACCTCACTACCGGCAAAGATGCGGATTCCAGGGAATCGTGCGGCGAGGACGCGGACCTCCTGGATTTGTTGCAGTAGGCGTTCCGCACTCAGGCCATTGGCCACGCCGATTCCACCGGAGTGGTCGGTGAGCGCTACATACTCGTAGCCCCTGGCCTGGGCGGCGGCAATCATTTCCTCGATCGGCACTGACCCGTCGCTCCACTCCGAATGCATGTGCATGTCGCCACGAATGTCGCCTACGTCGATAAGCGTGGGTAGCGCGCGTGCTTTCGCCGCGCGGATTTCGCCCGATCCCTGGCGCAGCTCCGGCGGGATGTATTCCAAGTCCAGCGCGGCATAAAACGAAATTTCATCTTGATACCGGTGTAGTGTCTGATCTGCAACGGTGACGATGCCGTACTCGTTGAGACTGACTCCGCGCTGAAGCGCGTACTCGCGGAGTTCTATATTGTGATCGCGGCTGCCGGTGAAGTGCTGCAGCAGTGAACCAAACGACTCCGCTTCGACGATGCGCAAGTCAACCTGCAGCCCGTTGCCCGAAATGATCGAACTCTTGGTGGGTCCGCGTCCCAAGACCTGCTGGACATCGGGAAGGGTGACGAACGCGTCCATTACCGCGGCGGGACCGTCGGTGGTGGCAATGAGATCAATATCGCCGATAGTTGGTGACCAACGACGGAGGCTGCCGGCGGGAAGCACCTCCTGTACAGGCGTGGCATCTCTAAGTTGTCCCATGACATGCTCGACCAGTGGCAGCGCTTTTCCTATTGAGATGCGGTTGTCTTCCTTGCTAACGCGGCTCAACGCCCGTATCACATTGTCCGCCGACTTCTGACCCATGCCCGACAGCGAAGCCAGCCGACCGTCCTCGGCGGCCTCGCGCATACTGTCCAACGAGTCGATACCGAGTTCGCGATACACGCGACGAGCCAGCGCGGGTCCGATTCCGGGCACTTTCAGCAGGCTACGGACTCCGGCGGGAAATTCCTGTTGCAGTTCTTCCAGATAGGCGATGTGCCCGGTGGTCAGCAACTCTTCGATGCGATCGGCAATCCCCTTGCCCACGCCTTTGAGCGCAACAAGGCGATGGTCGTTGGCAAGGACGTTAACGTCCTCGGTGGTACCGGTCAGCGCATTGCTGGCGTTCTCGTAGGCACGAATCCTGAACGAACTCTCGCCGCGTAGTTCAAGCAGTTCGGCGATCTCGCGCAGGGCAGCCCCCGCATCCGCGTTGTTCACTGTAGTCGCCTCCTAATGGACTTAATGATGCTTTATACATTGTTCCGCGCGGTGCGAATCGCTCAGTGTATCTGTTAAAACAAGGGGAAGATTTTTATCAAGATTCCTTGGGGAGACACAAAGTGATCAAAGCATTTCTAGGGCGCAAGGCGCTGCAGCGGATTTCCGGCGGAAAGCTGTCACGTCCAACCAGAATTCAGGCGATACGCCGGTTGCCCACGCTCCTGCGTCTGGGGTACGCATTGATGCGCGACTCGCGGGTGCCGCTGTGGCAACGCGCCGCCGCGGTGTCGTTGGTTGGTCTCATCCTTTCGCCGATCGACCTGCCCGGTAACATTCCGGTCATCGGCCAATTCTGGGACTTCACTCTGGCGGTCGCGGTACTCGACACCTTCATTCAGTCAGTGCCGCCTTCGGTGGTCAATGAACACATTGTGCGCCTTGGCCTGAAGGGCAAGTTTCCCATACGCAATGTGTGATCGAGTCGCATAGCGGAGAGTTGATGGCGCCCGCGTTCCAAACGCCTGTAGACGTTGCATCCCGGATACCGCTCGCCGCCCGGATGCGGCCCGCACGCCTCGAGGAGTTTGTCGGGCAGGAACATATTTTGGGGCCGGCTAGCAGTCTGCGGCGTAGCATTGAAAGCGACCGCATTCCCTCGATGATTCTCTGGGGACCGCCAGGCAGCGGCAAGACGACACTGGCGGAAATCATCGCACGCAGCACCCACTCGCGCTTTTCACCGATGAGTGCAGTATCCGCCGGCGTCGCCGACCTCCGAAAAGTTATGGACGCCGCCGGCAAGCTGCGCTCCTTCAGTGGCGAACGCACCATTCTGTTCATTGACGAAATACACCGCTTCAACAAGACGCAGCAGGACGCGGTGCTGCCCTCCGTCGAGAACGGCACAGTCACCCTGATCGGCGCCACCACTGAAAATCCCGGCTTTCAGGTCAACGCGGCGCTTATCTCCCGCTGTCGCGTCTTCAAGCTGGAGCAGTTGACGCCCGAGGACATTCTGACCATCCTCCGCCGCGCCATCGGGGATAAAGAGTGCGGATTGGGCAAGGATGCAGTCACCGTTGATGACGATGCGCTGTCAAGGCTCTCTCGGCTGGCCGGAGGCGATGCCCGCGTCGCGCTAACCGCACTCGAGCTGGCGGTCAATTCGGCGCCACGCGCAGGCGGCGGCTTAGCGCTTATCGACGTTGCCACTATTGAGGAAGTGTTGCAACGGCCCTCGTTGCTCTTCGACCGCGACGGCGATATGCATTACGACCTGATCTCGGCCTTCATCAAATCGGTCCGCGGTTCGGATCCAGATGCCGCCGTCTACTGGCTGGCGCGAATGCTCGAAGCGGGCGAAGATCCTCTATTTGTGGTGCGTCGGATGGTCATTCTGGCGGCGGAGGACATCGGTCTGGCCGATCCGCAAGCGTTGAGCGTGGCGATTGCTTGTCAGCAAGCCGCCAGTTTCATCGGCATGCCCGAAGGATACCTGCCGCTGGCCGAATGTGCTCTCTATCTGGCCACCGCGCCGAAAAGCAACTCAGCGCTGACCGCCTACATGCGTGCTCGAGCCGATGTACAGGACCACCTCAACGAGCCGGTTCCGCATCATCTGCGTAACGCTGCCACCGGCTTGGAACGGTCACTGGGTTACGGCGCCGAATACAAGTACGCACATGACTACGACGGTCATTATGTCGAGCAACAATACCTGCCGGATGGTCTTTGCGATCGGAAGTATTACGAGCCGGGTTCGGAGGGGGTGGAAGCACTTTGACCGGCACAACCGACAAAGGATCTACCAGGGTGACCGACGAATCGTATGCCGATACCATCCGACGGCTAGACGATCTCTATCATCAACCGCTGACGCCGTATGGACAGATCGGACTGCGCCGGATTAATTATCTACTTGGTCAATTGGACAATCCGCAGCGGAGCTTCCGAGCGGTGCACGTGGCCGGTAGCAGCGGCAAGGGATCGACAACAACCATGATTGCCTCTGTACTTCAGCAAGCGGGATTCCGCACCGGCTGCTTCCGCTCTCCGCATCTGGAAACGTACAATGAGCGGATCGCGGTGAACGATGCCCCGATTAGCTACGACAAGTGGGTGACCACATTCGAGCAGGTCTGGCCGGTGGTGGAGCGCATGGTTGGCGACAACTGTGACGGCTACGCTGGCGGACGTCCGAGCTGGTTCGAAGTCATGTTCGCCCTCGCCTGCATACATTTTCGCGCAGCCGGCGTTGAATGGGCGTCTCTCGAGACGGGAATGGGTGGCCGCCTTGACGCCACCAACACGGTGCAACCCGAGGTCGCAGTTGTGACGACAGTGAGCCTGGAACACACGCAGATACTGGGTAAGACGATACGAGAGATTGCCGGTGAAAAGGCGGCGATCATCAAATCGGGAGCCGAGGCGGTCACCTCAGTGGAGGAAGCCGAAGCTCTCAGTGTTATCCGCCAGCGAGCGCGCGACGTGGGCGCCCATTTGTGGGAAATTCCGCGTGATGTGCGACCATGTGCACTCGAACGATCGTTGTCGGGAACGTTCATCGACTTCCATGCCGGCGACGCGCGACTGCGCGCGCGGCTCAGCTTGCCGGGACAGTACCAATGGAACAACGCGGCGGCGGCGGTTGCCGGGGTTCTCGCATTGCGCCGGCGAGGAGTCGACATCTCGGACGGCGCCATCGTCGATGGCCTGGAAACAGCGCGATTTCCCGGGCGTATGGAAGTGGTATCACGTAACCCGCTGATCGTGCTGGACGGGGCGCACCATCCGGCGGCCATGAGCGCGCTGGTTGCCTCGCTTGATGATCTCCTGCCCGGCCGGTCCCTAACGGTCCTCTTCGCCAGCTTGTCCGATAAGGACAGATCAGCGATGACCGTCCCGCTGGCGGGTAGAGTGCAACGAGCCATCATCACGCGTGCTCCGGGAACTGAGCGCGCCGCCGATCCCGCGAAGGTGGCACGCGCCTTCGACGGAGTGGCTCCGGAAGTTACAATAATTGACGATCCCGCTGAAGCGCTCGACGAGGCCCAGCGCCTGATGTCACCGGGCGGCGCGCTGATCGTGTGCGGGTCGTTGTATCTGGTTGGCTTTGCCCGCACTCGCTTGGCGACGGAAGAGGTACGCGGATGAAAGTACGGTTACTAGTAGCTCTACTCGTGCTCCTCTTGCTGCCACGGTCGATACAGGCAGATGCGACAGCCAGCCCGTCAAGCGTTTTGCCGGCCCACGCGCGGATCACCGCGTCGGTCTCTCTGGGAAAAAGTGGCGACGTGGCGCTAGCCTACGTCTCTGACGGTCCACAGCTGGCCGTGACTAAGAGCAAGGGAGCTGGCTATATCCTCCTCTGGACTCATAGCTTGCTGGCTGCCACCCACACACTGGTCTTTCGTCACGGATCTATCCTTGGCGTGGGATTCAACGCCGGTACCAGCCGGCACTATGCGTTTGCCTTCAGCGTGCACGGCACATCGGTCAAGTCAGCTATTGCCGGCGATCACTCCGGTATCGTTGCGGCTGGCGAAGAGGCCAAACTCAACTCCCGGGGGTTCGTCCTCCGCACGCAGGACCTCGCTCAAGTAGGCAGCGTACTGTACAGTATCCAGACGACATACCGACGGCACTCTGGCCTCTACCGTATTTTCAGTTCCACGCGACTTCCGGACTACGCCCCCGGACAGGCGCCGCAGCCCAGCGCAACCGTTCGCACCGCGCAGGGAGACGTGATTCTGCTGCGCCTGGAAGTTGCCGACACCGAAGCGGAACGCGAGACAGGGTTGATGAACCGCAAAACACTGGATCCAGACTCAGGAATGATCTTTGCCTGGCCAACTACCGTTCTTGATTCCTTCTACATGAAAGACACATATGTAGCGCTCACCGTGGGATTCCTCGCTCCGGACGGGACATTACAAGAGACTCAGGACATGGCGCCGCTTACCCAAGATCTGCACACGCCCGCCGCTGCCTATCAGTACGCGATCGAGGTCAACCAAGGTTGGTTCGCCGCCAACGGCATCAATACAGGCGACAAGTTCACGCTGAACCTGCCGCCAGAGGAGACGCCGTCCCCGTACCATTCCAGCGCGGGCCAACGGTAGGGGACGGCCGGGGTACCCTCTGGGTCTCCGTCCCGCGCGGCGTCCGGTGCATGATGGTTAATTCTGCAAAGGTGCATCATTGGGACCGGTTCGTCGATGGCAGACGATCTCGGCGGAGGAACTAAGGGACGGCACTCGGGCCGTCCCCTACGACAACCAGCAATTGACGCGATCTCAACGGACAAAATCGAACGGACAGTATGCTACCATTGTCAGTTGTCTGTCTAGTAAATCAATGAAGGGGATATCCCTTGGCTCAGTGTGATTATTGCGGTAAATCGAAGATGTTTGGGCGCCACATTCGCCACAAGCACAGCATCGGATGGGCGCTGCGCGCGCCTAAAAAGAATCGGGTATTTAACCCCAACGTGCAGAAGACCAAGGTGATGGTGGGCAACACAATGCGCACCGTACACATCTGTACACGCTGCCTGCGCACCATGCAGAAGACCACGTAGCCTCACTTTCCGCTTGCCGCATCCCTGATCAGCGCATACCCTATCCTGCGCACCTCCCGTGGCGGCAGGTTGGAGTTCACCAGCAAGGCGAGGTTCCTTCCCGGCAAGTTCATCTGGAATTGCCAAGTGAAGCAGACATCGCGCGCTTGACAAAACCGCCCAAACTGGCGACGAAACCTCAAGTGGACAGCCACGAACTCATTGACCACTACGAAGTCGGGTTGTCTGGGCACATCGACTTGGGGTACTTCGCCTAGATACCGCCGGTGGCGCTCAAAAATGTAGTGAATGCTGTTGACGCGGCGGCCTTGCGGCCCCCCGAGACAATTACCTGGATCATGGGGATGTGGGCTACGCCACGGACCACAGCCATTGGAGACACCGGTTGCCTCACCACTCTGTTTTCGGCTTGAGCAACGTAGCCAGGGGCGTAGCAGGTAGCCGAACCTGCGGGAAAGAAAAGGAGGCAACCGTGCTTAGCTGAAAAGGCTTCGCTCGGTAGCGGATAGAGGGACGCAAGCAACGCGAGCACGACGGCCATGAAAGCGAGTTTCACCGCGCCACTTCCTCACCCGTCCCAACCTGCTCCCGTAGCTGGCCACAGGCGGCGCTGATGTCGAGGCCGCGGGAGTAGCGGATCGTGGCATTCAGGCCGCGACGTTGCAGCGCCGCGGCAAAGGCAATGGGATCGGGACCTTCGCTGCGGATAAAGCGCCCTTCGCGAAAGGGATTCCAGGGGATGAGATTGATGTGCGCCATGCCACCGAACGGCCGGAGCAATTCGGCCAGCTCCAGGGCGAGATCGGGGCGGTCGTTGACTCCGCGCAGCAGCACATACTCGAAGCTGACTCGCCGATTGGTGCGCGCGATATAGGTCCGTGTGGCAGAGAGCAGTCCGTCCAGGGGAAAGTGCACGTTGTAGGGCACCAGTTGGGTCCGCAATTCGTCATTGGGCGCGTGGAGGGATACCGCCAGGTTGGTCTGTCCTCCCCACTCGGCAAATCGTTCAACCTGGGGAGTGATGCCAACCGTGGAGACGGTGATGTGCCGGTCGCCCAGTCCAAAGCCCTCTGGATCGGTGAGCCGCTGAACCGCCTGCCGAACGGCGGGAACGTTCAAGAACGGCTCGCCCATGCCCATGAAGACCACGTTGCTCACCCGCTGCTTCCGCTCGCGCAAGGCGTGGGCGAAGTACATGACCTGGTCGACGATCTCGGTAGCACTGAGGTTGCGGGTGAAGCCGGAGAGGCCGGTGGCGCAGAAGGAGCAGGCCGCCGGACAACCGATTTGCGAGGAGACGCAGACAGTCCAGCGTTGCCCACCACCGGCGTTGCGTCCTTCGATCAGCACGCTTTCTACAGTGCCGCCACCCCGCACGCGAAACAATGCTTTCTCGGCGCCATCCGAGGCCGACCGCCGATGAACGACTGTTTCAAGCGAGCGCACGGAAAACGTGTAGCCAAGCTCCGCACGGAGCGACAGCGGCCAATCGGTCAATTCATCGCTGCTCTGCACTGCCCGCTGTGTGAGCGCCGACCAAAGCTGATTACCGCGATATGCAGGTAAGCCGCGTTCGCGGGTCCAGGCGTCGATATCAGCTCGACCGTGATCACTGAGAACGCTCTTCGCGGGTAAGGTGGTAGAAGGGAGCGGCATATGCGTAATTTTACCCATAGGAGGTATCAGTGATTGTTGACGCTCATGTAGCGCTCGACGAGCAGCGCTGGCCGGTGGAAAAGGTCATGGACGTGTTGCGTCGCTCGCGCATCGAGAGCGCGGTTGTCTTTGCGGACGCGGGAACGGCCGACCTGGATCGGCAGAACGAATATGTGCTGGAAGCGGCTCGCCGCTACGATCTCTTTCCGTTCTACTACCTCGGCGGCAATCCCTGGACGGACACGCGACCGGATGACTTGCTCATTCCCGATGGAATCGATGACTATGCCGGCATCCGCTGGCATCGCTGGATTGCCACCGGAATCGACCGAAGCGGCGAGCTGGACAACGACGAACTGGAGTGGGCGGTGAGTTTGATGGAATCCGCCGAATTCGAGGCCTTCGCCGCCGCGGCGGCGCATTACAATTTGCCTGTGCTCTTTGAGGAGAGCTTCGCGGTGACGCTGGAGTTTGTCACCCGCTACCCCGCGTTGGACATCATAGTGCCGCACCTGGGAGCACGAAGTGGCGGAGAAGCAACAGTCTTGCGGGCGTTGTGGGATGCGCCGAACGTCTATTTCGATACGAGCCTAGCCCAGATAGAAGAGAGCACATTGGCTCGACTTGGCTCTGAGCGCATCCTCTTTGGCTCCGGGTTCCCGGAAGGCGATCCCGAGGGCGAGATCGATAAGATCGACCGGCTGCCCATACCAGAGGAGCTAAAAGAAGGCATATACGGCGACAACATAGTGTCCCTGCTCTCGGCATACTCGTCCATCATGTAATTTGAGCTTTGCACGAAGGGAAGTTATGAGCGCTCTCTATCCGATGTTGATCAAGCCGCGCTACGACGAACGCATCTGGGGAGGACATAATCTCGCCCGCTTGCTGGGCAAGGATGCGCCGGCCAATGAAAAGATCGGCGAATCTTGGGAAGTGTACGACCAGAACTCGGTGTGCAACGGCGCCTACGCTGGGCGAACCATCGAGGATCTACGCGCCGACATGAAAAGGGAGCTCACCGGCCACGTCGACCCGAGTGCGGTCTTCCCCATGCTTACCAAGTTGCTGGACGCGCAAGACGTGCTCTCCGTGCAAGTCCATCCCGATGACGCGGAGGCGAAGCGTTTGGAACACGAACCGTACGGGAAAACTGAGTGCTGGTACGTGATTCACGCCGAGCCGGGAGCCGAAATTATCTATGGATTTAGTCGCGACACTGATGAGCGGGAGTATCAGGAGCGCCTGGAGAACGGCACCCTCAACGAGATTTTGCGCTCCATCCGCGTTCATGAGCATGACGTGGTGTATCTGCCGGCGCGGACGCTTCATGCCATCGGCGCGGGCATCGTGGTCTACGAACTGCAGCAGAC
>JBPCKK010000146.1:0-8644 GCA_051004335.1 Chloroflexota bacterium | reverse complement strand
TCCTCAGGTTGTACTTGAGCCATCACGCTCATTACCTGGGTAGGCGCCGACTTTTTTCCGGTGTGCTGTACACGGACGCGTTCCAACTCGGCGGATGTATCCGATACGGAAATGGACGCCAGCGCCTCCTCGCGGACGTGAACCATCCGTTGCAATGCATCCTGCAGAGCATCTCCGATCATCATTCCCCTCCGCAAAGAAAAAGGGCCAGTTCGTCGGGACGAACTGACCGGTCCGCGATACTGCCATGATTTTATCATGGTCAATGATCTGTTAAAGTCAGTCGCCCAAGCCTTTCAGCAGTCCATCCTTGGTACAATCCGCCAGGCCCGTGCCAACACCGGACCATGATCCGCCTAGGGCGAACTTTCGATCAGGCTGTAGTTGACCTTCAAAGGCCGCAATCGCCAGACGCACAATTGCAGCCTGGCTTGACCTTCTCGCTCCGCCAGCCGGCGCAGACGCTCCAGGACCACTTCTGGCTTACTACGAAGTGACGTCCAGAGCAAATTTCTTGCTCACCTTCTCCCCGTCCACCCATACAGTTACCACCACGTGACCGCGGCCCGTGGCCGCGGTCTGCGAAACCGTCCACGCCTTTTGCAGTTGGCCAGTGCTGCCCATCTTCAGGCGAAAATTGATCCCTGTGCCATGTGAGTAGCGCACGCGGATAATCACGCCACTGTCGGTGGCAGCCTCAATAGCAATCTCGTCTTTCTGCCCACGGCTTATCTTCATCTTGGCCAGATGAACCTCAACCACCGCTTGCGGCGCCACCTGTGTCGGATTCACCGTTGGTACCGGCGTGGGCGGCGGTGGCGGGCCCTGGCACACGTCGCACTCCGGCGGCGGTGGTGGGGACGGATCGGCGTACGCCGGCGATGCAGTCAACACGACACAAGTCAGCATCAAGACCAGAATGCTCAATAGCGCTCTCACTTGGCACGCTCATACTGATAGTCGACGACATCGCGCTCAGTAATGACGCCATAGTGCGTAACTACACGTTGCAACTGAACAACCAATCCAGTGTGCTGATTTATCCACAAGGTCCAGGAAACATGAGTACGGCCGCTCCGTAGAGAGGAAAACTGCCAACCAATGGCGCGTTGACCATTCACGGTGCGACTAGGAAGAAAAGTACTGCGCCGGCTGACGTTTCGATCGGTGAGCCGAGCCGGCAAGGAAGCGAAGGCCAAATCCCAGGACACCGTGCTTGACGCCGATTCGGAACTCTCGGGAACCACATGCCAGCCGGATTTTTCCCATAGGTAGGCATGTCCGTAGCGGACTAATAACCGCTCACGAGGTTTGAGCAAGTACTCCAGAGGCACGGCCCGGGTCTTACCATGCGTGGTCTGGTGCAAGACGAACTGAACTGCTGTCACGTTAGGAACCGAGCGCGCCAACGCTCTCGTCACCGCTGCCGCTTCGGTGGATTGGGTAGTCGGCTGTCCTATCATGGGCATAATCCAGACGAACAGCGAGAATACGAGGCCAAGGGCGAAGGCCGGCGGCGCCACCAGTGTGAGGATTTTGAGTCCCGCGAAGCGAGACCCCAGCGTGACCGCCGGGTGCTGCGTACCCGCGACGGCTAGCTCCCGGTGGCGCCGCATCAGCTCTGCGCGTAGGTGGGCGTTGTGACGGGGATCGGGGACAACCGCGTTCCCCAAGAGGGCAATGCGCTGGACTACATCGTCCACATCACGCAAGTACTCGTCATCATGCATTGGTCATCACCGCCTTGAGCTTCCGCAATCCCCTGTGGAGCAACATGCGCACGGCCGGCTCGTTCTTGCGCAGCGCTGACGCGATTTCCTCATAACTCAGATCCGAGGCATAGCGCATCAGAACCACGTCACGCTGGTCGGCGGAGAGATACTGTATCATCCGGTGCAACTCACCGCCCTGCTCCTTGGCAAGCGCATGATCCATGGGATCCACATCGGAAGTCTCATGGTCGAGATCCTCGTACGGTGTCTGCTGGCGCCGCCGTCGGTAGTAGTCAACCACCGAATTGCGGGCGATACGAAAGATCCACGGCGCAAAGCCGTTGCGCCGGCTCTGAAAACCGGGTAGACCCTCGAGCGCTTTCATGAAGACTGCCGCCGTGATGTCCTCCGCATCTGTCGCGTTGTCTACTCGGTGGTAAATGTACCGGTAGACGCGCGCATAGTAACGTTCGTATAGCTCACCGAAGGCCGCCGGATTGGTTAGGGCCGCCTCCGCGAGAAGAATCTCTTCAGTGTTGTTGTCGTTGTCATCCGTGAAGGCGCGAACGGGCAACGCGTCTTCCATGTGCTCCCCTTCGGAGGTATCACTTGCTACTACGTCTGACCTCGGCATCTGTAACGCTAAACCTGCTGTGATGGTGCTGAGTCAGCGGCAAAGAGCAAAATAGAAGCTGCTGCCCCTGCGTTTAACGATTCTACCCCCGCCCGCATCGGGATGCGTAGCAGAGCGGATACATCCGCCCGGGCTTCCGACGATAGTCCGTGCGCTTCGCCGCCGATGACGAGCCCCGCGGTGTCCGGCCAGGCAAATGTCTGTACAGGCTCGCCCTTGTCAGCGTCCGCGCCGACTAGCGCCACGGTGGGGAGCGCCGCGCGCAACTCGCGCCAGTCCAGATGCTGATAGAGCGGCAGGCGAAAGTGGGCTCCCATTCCCGCGCGCACGACTTTGGGCGCAAAGAGATCAGTTGTCCCCGGCGTGGTGACCACATACCCGCAGGCAAACGCGTCGGCCGTGCGCAGGATGGCGCCGGCATTCCCAGGGTCGGCGAGACCATCCAGAATCAGTCCCAATCGATCTCGACCGTGGTCTGCCAATGGTGCGGGCTCGGGAAGGCGCAGTACGGCAACGACTCCCGACGGCGTCTCGGTCTGCGCAGCGGCGGCCAGAACGTGCGGCGCTACCGCCTGCGTCCGCTCCGCCCAACCAGCAAGACTTTCGACAAGAGAAGACCCCGGCGCTGTACGGAGCAGCACGTCGGGGTCGTACAAAACGAGGGTCGCTAATTGCCGAAGATGTATCGCTTCCTGGACCAACCGCACGCCCTCAATGAGGTACGCTCCATGCGACCGCCGCTCCGCGGGCCGGGCAAGCGAGCGGACGAACTGGACAAGAGGGTTTCGTGTACTGGTAATCCGCACTAAGCGGCGGGCGCCCGCACCTCGCTTACTATGCGTTCAAACGTTTCCGGCTCGCGCACGGCCAGGTCAGCTAACATCTTCCGGTCCAGGTGGACATTCGCTTCTTGCAGCAGATGCATAAACTGGCTGTAGTTCAGACCCTGCTGCCGGGCCGCGGCATTGATGCGCGTAATCCAAAGGGAGCGCATGGCGCGCTTGCGATTTCGGCGGTCGCGATAGGCATAGGCCAACGCATGAATAACAGATTCGTTTGCCGCCCGAAAATGCCTGCTTCGGGCGCCTCGATGCCCGGCCGCCTGCTTCAGAATTTTTTTGTGACGTCGGTGGCCGTGCGGGCCGCCCTTAACGCGTGGCATCTCGTCTCGCTCCTATCTCGCCTTGAGGCCGGGCACCAGAGCGCGGATGCGTCGTCGCATACCCGGAGTCACGGGCACCATATCGTCCATGGTGCGCAACGATCGCTTGCTCTTTGCCGACTTCTTGTGATTTTGGAAACCGCGGCCGCGCAGGATCTTACCGGTCCCGGTGATCTTAATGCGTTTGGCCGTGGCCTTGTGGGTCTTGATCTTGGGCACGTTTCTCTCGCTCTCTTCGGGTCGGTTAAGGGCGGGTTACCGCCGGCTCACGCGGCGGCGCCGACGAATTCGACGGCTCTGTCGCGTCAGTGTCCGAATGAACCTGTGGCTTGGGCTTCTCCGGAGCCGGCGTAAGGATCATGGTCATGGACCGGCCCTCGAGAAGAGGAAGGCGTTCGACCGAACCACTACCGTCGAGACGGTTCGCGACTTGTTCCAGTACCTGCCGTCCCAGTTCAGGATGCGCGTTCTGCCGGCCCTTGAAGTTAACCGTAACCTTCACCTTATCGCCCTCGCGTAGGAAACTGACTATCAGTTTGGTCTTGAAATCGAGGTCGTGACCGCTAATATTCGGCCTCAGCCGCATTTCCTTCAGGGACTGCGTCTTTTGGGTCTTGCGTGCCTCGCGTTCCTTGCGCGTCTGCTCGTACTTGAACTTGCCGTAGTCGAGCAGGCGACACACCGGGGGTTGAGACATGGGCTGCACTTCGACCAGATCGAGGTTATCGTTGCGGGCAATATCAAGGGCTCGGGGCAGCGGGATAACACCAAACTGCTCGCCCGCCTGCCCAATGAGACGTACCTCACGGGCGCGGATTTGGTTGTTGACGCGCAGGTCTTTGGGGATGGGTTGGCCTCCTAGGAGAAATACAGAGAAGCAGCGAGGAATCCCCTCAACTGCTGTGCTTCAAATTTACAGCGATTTTGCTCGATTTGTCAAACTGGTGCGCTCGTTTGTTCCCCGACCCGATCACTCCAATCGTCGCACCAGCCCGTCTGCACTACTGCATCGTCGTCGCGATAGACCATCGGTCGTCGGTAGTACACCGAGTGTGGGTTGCCGCAGGAGTCGTCGCTCAATAGGAACGAGCAATTCTCGCAGTTTTCCTCAAAAAAGTCGTTCTCGGCCATGCCTCTCCACGTGGCTGGTACCGACGGTGGGACTCGAACCCACACGGCCGAAGGCCCCGGGATTTTAAGTCCCGTGCGTCTGCCAATTCCGCCACGCCGGCAGGCAACAACAAGTGCGCTGATTCTAGCACGCAGCGCAAGCCTCTAAAACTCGTGAGAGAGTCGGAGCTACTGGGCCGGAGCGTCAGTGAGCGGTCTGCGAACCATGGCATGCTGGCATATCGAAAAAAGGAGGTTAGTCGTGAAGGGGGTCGCGCGACCATCTGATATGCTCAAGGGAAAGCTCTGCAGTTCTGGTCCCGCCGGGGACGTGCTGGAACTGGTAGACAGGCATGACTTAGGATCATGTGCCTTTTGGCGTGAGGGTTCGAGTCCCTCCGTCCCCACCAGCGCTCGCAGAAAACCATGTTTGAGGAACCATGCTGGCGGATTGCCTGTCAGTGTGAACGTGAAGGCAGGACATGAACGTCGAAGTCACCAAGCTCCCCGAAAGTCGGGTCGCGCTCCGGATCGAGTTGACTCCCTCGGAGGTCGATCAGGCGCTCGAGCGGACCTACAAGCAGCTTGTCCAGCGTTTTAACATCCCTGGCTTCCGGCGCGGAAAGGCGCCGCGGTCGGTGGTCGAGCGCTTAATCGGGCACGAGTACTTTGTGCGTGAAGCCACCGAAGAGGCAGTGCGCTGGGGCTACAACCGAGCGATCAAGCAGGAGCGCATAACCCCGCTCGATCAGGCTGAGATCAAAGGCGACGATGAGGATGACCACAACCATCTAGAGGCGGGCGAAGCCTTTCACTTCGAGGCAACCGTAGCCGTAAAACCGGGCGTACAACTGCCGGACTATCGCGGCATGCAGGTAGAACGCCAACAGCAGGAAGTAGCCGGCGAGGACGTTGATCGCCTGTTACACGAATTGCAGGAGCGGAACGTCACCCTCGAACCGGTAGTCCGGCCCGCGCAGGTTGGCGACGTCGTCACCATGAACATCACCGCTCGTGCCGGGCTGGAAGAGATTATTCAACAAGACAGCGCGGACTACGAGGTGCTGGACGAAGAGAGCACCCCCGACCAGGTGCTTCCCGGGATGAGCCGCGCACTCGCTGGCGCGAACCGGGGCGAGATTAAAGAGTTTGTTGTTGAACTGCCCGACGCCTATCCCGCCAATCCCGAGTTGAGCGGCGCAACGCTGGACGTGCGCATTCTCCTCAAAGAGATAAAGCGGAAGGTCCTGCCTGAACTGGACGACGACTTCGCTCAGAGCATTAGCGATCTTACCACCCTCGACGAACTCCGGGAACGCCTGCAGGAGAATCTGGAGATTGAGCGTCGCATCGAAGCGGACGAACGCCTGGTAAACGAGGCAGTCGATCAGGTAGCGGACCGCACGTTCGTGGAGATCCCGCCTGTCTTGATCGAGGACGCGATTGACCGGATGGTCCAGGAGATGCGCCGGTCGTTCGAGGAGGCTCAGCTCAATTTCGACACCTATCTGGAGAGCGGTGGCCGAAGCGAATCCGAATTGCGCGGCCAGATGCGTGAGACGGCGACTAGAAATGTCAAGACGTCGTTGGTCGTGGGCGCGATAGCCGATGCTGAAAATGTCGAGGTTGCCAACGACGAGGTCAACGCGACGCTGGAGGAAGTGCTTCGCTCGGTGAATGTCGACGCGGCGGAACGCAAGCGTCTGCGCTCCTCCACTGTGGTTCGCGGCAACATTCGCAGCCGGCTGCGCCGCCAGCGGGCACTGCAGAAGCTTGTACACATTATGTCCGGCGGCGAGGAAGTATCGACGGAAGCTACCGACACCATGGCCGATCAGACAGCAGACACGGCGGAGACCGAGGAGAGTGTTGCTGTCGAGGTTGCCGGTTAGCCAAATCAGGAGAGGCAATGGAAAGTTATCTAGTCCCCACAGTTATTGAGACAACCAACCGCGGCGAGCGGGCCTTTGACATCTATTCGCGCATGCTCAAAGATCGTCTGGTTTTCGGTACCACGCCGGTCGACGACGCGGTGGCGTCGCTCATCACGGCTCAGCTTCTCTTTCTGGAGAGCGAGGATACGGACCGCGATATTTACATGTACATCAACAGTCCGGGGGGGTGGTCTATTCCGGGCTGGCCATCTATGACGCGATGCAGCACATCAAGCCAGATGTCTCGACCATGTGCATGGGCTTCTGTGGCAGCATGGCAACCGTGATTCTCGCCGGCGGCGCGGCGGGCAAGCGATACGCGCTGCCGAACTCGACAGTGCACATGCATCCCGCGGGCATGCAAAACCTGGGCGGATACGCGCCGGATGTCGAAATCCATGCCCGGGAGCTTATCCGCCTGCACGAGAGCAACTTTGATATACTTGCGAACCATACGGGACAACCAGTGGAACGCATTAGGGAAGACTTCAGCCGCGACCGCTTCTTTAACGCGGAACAGGCCGTGGATTACGGATTGGTGGATGAAGTAGTGAACCAGGAAGACATGCCAATGGCGCGGATAGGGAGTTAAGAATATGGCGGGTTCCAAGAACCCGAGGGTGCAGTATCGCTGCTCGTTCTGCGGCAAGAGCCAGGAGCAAGTTCATCGGCTCATTGCTGGACCGGGTGGCGTGTACATTTGTGACGAGTGCCTCGATCTCTGCCAGGAGATCATTGCCGAGGAGCAGGCGTCCCCCGCCGCCGCTCGGCTACCGCTTACCAAGATTCCGACTCCCAAGCGAATCATGGAGCAGCTCAATCAGTACGTCATCGGACAGGAACGCGCGAAGAAAGTGCTTTCGGTCGCGGTGTACAACCATTACAAGCGTGTCGCCGCTGGTATGCAGATCGACGATGTCGAACTGGGCAAGAGCAATATCCTCTTGGTTGGGCCAACCGGTTGCGGCAAGACGCTTCTGGCCCAGACCCTCGCCAAGGTACTGGACGTACCCTTCTGCATCGCTGATGCAACCGCCCTCACCGAGGCCGGGTACGTCGGTGAGGACGTGGAGAACATTCTGCTTCGCCTCATCCAGGCGGCGGACTTCGACATCAGCCGGGCGGAGAAGGGCATAGTCTATATCGATGAAATTGACAAGATCGCCCGCAAATCGGACAACCCCTCCATTACGCGTGACGTATCCGGAGAGGGAGTGCAGCAGGCTCTGCTTAAGATCGTCGAGGGTACGGTGGCCAATGTGCCCCCGCAAGGTGGGCGTAAGCACCCGCACCAGGATTTCATCCAGATCAACACCGCGAATATCCTGTTTATCTGCGGTGGCGCCTTCGAAGGGCTTGAGCAGATCATCGAAAAGCGGGTAGGTAAACACCACACTATGGGTTATCGCCCCAACCGCCCGGTAGAGGAGAAGGAAGCCGAGGTCGCCGGCATTACCCCGGAAGATCTGTTGCAGTACGGACTGATTCCCGAGTTTGTCGGTCGCCTTCCAGTCATCGTTGGTCTGGAGCAGCTCGACCAGGAGACGATGGTGCGCATCCTGACCGAACCAAAGAATGCCATCATCAAGCAGTACAGGAAGTTTTTCGAACTCGACAAGGTTGACCTCGTGTTCACCCCGGAATCGCTTGAGGAAATCGCTGTCCTTGCCCTGGCACAGAAAACGGGCGCTCGGGGTCTGCGCAGCATCGTGGAAGAAACGTTGCTCGAGATCATGTACGAGATTCCGTCGCGCAACGACATCCGCGCTTGCACCGTGACTGACAAGGTGATCCTCAAACAGGAGAGTCCGATCCTGGAACCGTCGTCCCTGCCGACGCGCTCAACCGAGGAGTATCTCCCCGAAAACGAATCCGCATAGGTCGCACATTCAGAGAGAGGCGTCGCTGGTCATATGCCGGCGGCGTCTTTTTCCATGCGGACGCAGTCCGGCACAGGACACGCGTCCTGACAGGGGTAGGTATTGAAATGGAAGGAAAGCGCAGGGCGGAATGGGAGGATGAAGTGCTATCCCACCTCCTGGAGTCTGCCGATGCGCTTTCCGAGCGAATACTATCAGATGGAGCGAGTCGT
>JBPCKK010000145.1:0-10358 GCA_051004335.1 Chloroflexota bacterium | reverse complement strand
TCAACGAGGCGAGCCACTCGAACATGTGCTACTCCATGGTCCTCCTTGATTGGGCAAGACCACGCTGGCCCACGTCATCGCTAATGAGATGGGCGGCGAGCTGGTAACAAGTTCGGGACCTGCCCTGGAGCGACAGAGCGATCTCATGAGTATTCTCTCCAACCTGCCGCGTGGCAGCGTGCTCTTTGTCGACGAGATTCATCGCCTGCCGCGCGCCGTGGAGGAGTTTCTCTACTCCGCGATGGAGGATTTCACCGTCGACTTCATCATCGAGAAAGGGACGCACGCCAAGACCATCAAGTATCGGTTGGAGCGCTTCACCATGGTCGGCGCGACTACAAGAACCGGAATGCTGAGCGCGCCGCTACGCGATCGATTCGGACTGCCCTACCATTTGAGCTTTTACTCACCGGAGGAGTTATCTCGGGTCATCAAGCGCTCGGCGCTACTGCTGGACATCCCGGTGGACCAGGCGGGCGCTCTCGAGATTGCCCGCCGCTCGCGCGGGACACCGCGCATCGCCAACCGACTGCTCAAGCGTGTTCGCGACTTTGCCCAGGTATTGGGTGACGGCGCCGTGACCAGCGCGGTGGCCGATGAGGCGCTGGCGCGTGAAGGGGTGGATCAGCACGGTCTCGATGAACTGGACCGGCGCTACCTGGACACGATCATTCGGTTTTACGATGGAGGCCCAGTGGGAATCGAGGCGCTGGCGGCTACGCTGAATGAGGAAAAGGACACGCTGGTCGATGTCATCGAGCCATACTTGCTGGCGCAGGGCTGGGTGACGCGCACGGCCGGCGGTCGCAAAGTGGGGCCGACCTACCAACGCTCCGCTGCCCAGCAAAACACCCTGTTCGATTAGATGGCGTCGCTCTCAGGCTCCGTTGACCGGATTGTCTTCCGCAACTCGGATAGCGGATTCTGCGTAGCCCGTTTCTCGGCGGCCGACCCGGCTCTGGGAAACGGACCGCTCACGGTAGTAGGCACCTTACCCGACATACGCAGTGGCGAGATGCTGCATCTCACCGGCTCCTGGGAGACTCACCCGGTCCACGGCAGAAACTTCCGGGTGGAACGCTTCGAGGAGGAACTTCCCTCCAGCTGCGAGGGGATCGAACGCTACCTGAGTTCCGGAGTGATTCGGGGAATCGGCCGGGTTACGGCGGGCCGTATAGTAAGCGAGTTTGGTGAGGAGACGATTCGAATCCTGGACGACGACCCGGAGCGCTTGCGGACGGTGGCCGGCATCAGTGAAAAGCGACTGGAGGAGATCAAGGCATCCTGGATGGAACAGACGCGAATCCGCGATCTCTCCATGTTTCTGCAAGATCATGGCATGAGTGTCGCACTAGCGCGTCGCATTCACGAACGGTTTGGCGAGGCGGCGAAGACGGTCATTGCCGAAGATCCATACCGGCTGGCCCACGAGGTTCACGGTATCGGCTTTCGGACCGCGGATTCTTTGGCGCGCACGCTGGGTGTGCCACGCGATTCGCCATCACGCTATGTCGCCGGGCTACGCTATACACTCTCCGAGGCAACGGAACGGGGGCATGTGTTTCTGCCTCGCGCTGAATTGCTCCGCCAGGCATCCAAAACGCTGGCTGCCGGTCGCGAGGCACTGGAGCCGGCGCTGCTCGAGTTACTGCGGCGCGGCGATGCCGTGCTGGACGGCGATTCGGCTTATCTTACGGCGTTTTACCGGGCGGAGGTGGGGACGGTCAAACTGATCGAGCAATTAAGGCGGGCGCCGTCCGTTCTGGAGATGGATCCTCGGTTCAACGCGAAAGACGTGGTCCAACGCGCCGCCGATGCTCAGGGCCTAGAACTGGCGCCCAAACAGCTTGAAGCTGTCGAGCAAGCCTTGCAGCACAAAGTCAGTGTCCTCACCGGCGGGCCGGGCACCGGCAAAACCTCGACGTTGCGCACCGTTATCACCGCTCTTGAGGAACAGGACGTGTCGTTCTGTCTCTGCGCGCCGACCGGCCGAGCGGCAAAGAGGGTGGCCGAAACCACGGGCCGCGCCGCTTCGACGATTCACCGCCTGCTGGAATACCAGCCGGGACTCAACCTCTTTAACCTCGACCAGACCAATCCGCTACCGTTTGAGTTCGTCATCGTCGATGAAGTGTCGATGCTCGATCTCCTGCTGTTTTATCACCTGCTGAAGGCAGTTCCTCCCGAGGCTCACTTGCTGTTGGTGGGCGATGCTGATCAACTGCCGGCGATTGGGCCTGGTAACGTGCTGCGCGACCTTGTCGCCAGCCGGCTGGTCGCGACAACCACCCTCACCGATCTCTTTCGCCAGGCACGCGGGTCGCGGATTGTGCTCGCCGCACACGCCATCAACCATGGAGAATTACCCCTCGCCCACACCAGCCCACAAGAGGATTATTACTTCATACCGGCGGAGCAGGATGACGATGTGGTGAAGGTCATTCGCCGGCTGCTCACGGAGCGCATACCACGCCGTTTCGGCCTGGATCCGGTCGATGATGTGCAAGTGGTCGCGCCAATGCACGGTGGGCCCGCCGGTGTTACCGCGTTGAATACCGAATTGCAGCTGTTGCTCAATCCGCCGCGCCCTGGCGGCATCGACCTCGAGCGCGGGGACCGGCGCTTTCGGCTGGGTGACAAGGTTATGCAGATCCGGAACAACTACGATAAAGACGTGTTTAACGGGGATGTGGGGCGAATCACCGACATCGATCGAGCGGAGCAATTGATGACCGTCGAATTTCCGGCAGTCACCGGTCCCATCGAGGTGATGTATGCAGGGAATGAACTCGACGATCTGACGCTTGCCTATGCCGTGTCGGTGCACAAGGCGCAGGGCAGCGAGTTTCCCTGCATCATCATGCCGGTGGTCAGGCGACACTCGATTCTCCTACAGCGCCACCTGCTCTACACTGCGGTCACCCGCGCCCGGCTTCTCTGCGTTCTGGTCGGCTCGCCTCGTGCTTTCGCCGCCGGCATCGAACGGGACACGCGCGAGCAGCGGAATACCCGCCTCGCGGAGCGACTCAGTGTACCTGAATCGGCTCTCCAGCTCGATCTGGTCTAGCCCGTGGCTTTCTTTGCCGCCGCTGTCGTCACCATCTTCGGTGTGGTCGACCCCATCGGGATCGCGCCGCTCTTCATCGCGCTTACCGCGAACTTGAACAGCAAAGAACGGTTGCGTGTCATTCATCGGGCCACGATAGTGGCCTCGATCATCCTGCTTGCCTTTGCCGCGGTCGGCCGGGCCGTCCTCGATTCACTGGGCATCACGGTCCCTGCATTTTCCATTGCCGGCGGTATCCTTTTGCTCCTCATCTCCATCGACATGCTGTTTGGCCGGCTCTCGCGGACTCGTGAAACCAACGAAGAGGCACGGGACGCGCAAAATAGTGCCGACGTCAGCGTTTTTCCACTGGCGATTCCCATCCTTGCCGGCCCTGGGGCCATTGCCACGGAAGTGCTCTACATGTCGCAAGCGGGCACGGACGTGGTCAAGATTCTATCCGTGTTGGCGGCCATTGCGATTGCCGTGGTAGCGTCCTATCTCTCGATGCGCCTCAGCGGGCTGCTTCTTCGCCTACTGGGACGAACCGGCGTCTTCGTCATCGGCCGGGTGATCGGGATTCTGCTCGCTGCCCTCGCCATCCAATTTGTGTTGAACGGCGTCGCCGGCTATTACCACCACAACCTAGTCCCTTGACGTCCTTCATTTTCCGTTGGCGCGCTCGTTGCGCTGGAAGTCCTGTGAGGCGCTTTTCATGATGGTGAGCGCGAGTGTGGCGCAGCGGGTGCGCGTGGAGACAACTTCCCGACCCATCTCCTCGATGATGTCGTTGAAGTCCATGGCCCGGACCTCGTCGAGCGTGCGTCCGATGAGATCCTCGGTCAGCATGGAGGCGGCTGCCTGGCTGATGGTGCAGCCTTCTCCCTGAAAGCTAGCTTCGGCGATTCGTCCTTCGGGGTCGAGTCGGGCAAACATGACCACAATGTCCCCACAGCCCGGATTACCGCCGCTGGCGTCAATATCCGCCGGGTCCAGCCGGTGCTTGTTTCGAGGGTGGTCGTAATGATCGAGAATATTTTCGATGTAATCTTGCCGGGAAAGCATCTCTTACTTCTCGATGGGAACTCCCACCAGGTTTCCCCATTCGGTCCAGGAGCCGTCGTAGTTCTTGACATCCGGGTAGCCCAGCAAGTATTTCAAGACGAACCAGGTGTGGCTGGAGCGCTCGCCGATTCGGCAGTAGGAGATTACCGGCGAGTTCGGCGAGATCCCATTCTGCTCCTGATAAATGGCGCGCAATTCGTCCGCGGTCTTGAACGTGCCGTCGGAGGCGTTAGCCGCAGTTCCCCAGGGAATGCTTTTGGCGTGCGGAATGTGTCCGCCCCGCAGTGCCCCCTCCTGCGGGTAGTCGACCATGTGGAGCAGTTCACCACGGTATTCGGGACCGGACCGCACGTCGATGAGCGGTTTGTCCGCTTCACTCTGACGCGCTACTTCGTCACGAAACGCCCGGATGCCGGTATCGGCTTCGCGGGCATTGTAGCTGGTTTGATCATACGTCGGAACCTCACGACTCCATTCGAGGCCTTCCTGCTCCCATTTCACTCGCCCGCCGTCCATGACGCGCACATCTTCATGTCCGTATAACTTGAACAACCAGAACGTATACGTCGCATACCAGTTGTTCTTGTCGCCATAGAGAATGACGGTGGTGTCGTTGGCGATGCCCTTCTCAGCCATCAGCTCTTCGAAGCCGGACCTGCTGACGAAATCGCGGGCAACCGGGTCCTGGAGATCGGTGTGCCAATCCAGCTTCGCGGCGCCCGGAATATGGCCGACTTCGTAGAGCAGAACGTCTTCGTCGGCCTCGACGATACGTACCCCTGCATCGTGCAAATGCTCGGCAACCCATCCGGTACTCACGACCGTGTCGGGGCGGGCATACTGCTTCACCTTTTCGTCAAATGCCGTTGTCGCGTCTATCATCTCTTTCCTCTTGTGCATTGGTATGTGGCGCCGACTCACCGATACGACGCCCAGCGAGCGCCGCTTGCTGGGCCGATCCACACTGTGCGGAGTCGGCTCGGGGACCGCGCCGTACGCCGGCCGGCCCGCCTATATCTCCATGATACGTGTCCCCCGCACATTGTCACGAAGAGGCGCTACAAAGTTCACCGACGGAAAGCCTACGCTTTAGGCATGGATGGATTCTGACGGATGCCCCAGCAGAGAGGGACGAAGTGAAACACGTTGTCATTGCCGGTGGTGGCTATGCCGGACTTGCCGCTGCTCGAACTCTTGCCGGTCGCCCCGAGCTAGTCGAGGTGACCCTCGTGGACCGCCTGGTGGATCACCAGCTCCTCACGCGTCTCCCCGAGGTCTTTGCCGGGACGGTCGCAGCCGATCAGGCAGTACTGCGGTTCGATCGCGTCCTTCCCAGCACCGTTCGGACAGTTCAAGCGGAGATCACGGGGCTGGATCCCAAGACTCGCAGCGTCTCGACTACCCTTGGCACGATCACCGGCGATATCCTCGTGCTCACTACGGGTTCAACTGCGGGGTATCACGAAGTCCCGGGCGCTGCCGAGTACGGCCGGTCGGTACGGTCGATAGACGACGCCCTTCACCTTCGTTTCGCGGTGTTAGACCAGCAGGTGAGCGGAAACCAAGTTCGTGTTGTGGTTGTCGGCGCCGGATATACCGGCACGGAAATGGCGGGCGAGTGTGCATCCTGGCCCGGAGGACCCGACGTTACCCTGGTCGCGGCGGACCCGCGGCTATTACCGCAGGGGAATGAGCGAGTGGCGGAACTTGCTGAACGTATCCTGGCCGGCAAGCACGTCAAGTTCATGCTTGGTATGGCCACGAAGGCGGTGGATTCCGCGGGCGTCAGCCTGGCCGATGGAACCCAGCTTCCCGCCGACATTGTCATCTGGGCAGCGCCGGCGGTGGCTCCTCCGCTGACGCGCCAATTGTACGCTGATTACTCTCCGCCTGGGCGTTTGGTCACCGATCCATTTCTGCATGTACCGCGCTGGAAGGGTGTATTCGCCGCCGGAGACGTGGCATTGATACCGAATCCTCAGGACGAGGGTTGGTTGCCGTCCAGCGCGCAGATAGCTGTGCAAGCCGGCCGGTATTTGGCAAAGGGCATATTAGCGGAGATCGAGGAACGCTCGTTCCGTGTGTTTCGTCCGACCGTACTCGGCGAGGCTCTTTCGTTGGGAGGTCATGACGGGGTAGCGGAAGTACTCGGCGCGATCGTGACCGGACGGCGCGCACTCTCCGTGAAGCAGGCCGCATTGATCCGCTACATCTGGGAGATCGGCGGCGCGCGGTTGGTGAGAGGTACTCTGCGGGATGGGAGTGTCCGTGGCTCGAACGCTGGCTGAGAGTGCTGTATATTGGGGTACATCTAAGAGCGCGGAGGACACGTGTCAGCGTTGGTGCTGCTGTTCCTGCTGGTAGTAAGTGTATGGTGTTGTCCCGGCCGGGCTGCGATCGCTGAGGCATCTCGCGGTCGTTTTTCTTTTGGCGGCGGACAACGCGCGTTGACCGGAGCATTGGTCAACGGCACCGGCAACCTCGAGCCGGTGAATCTCGTGGAGGAAACATGGGCAAAGACAAGCGGCAAAGTCCCAGTACTTTGCTTTGGTTTATTCGGCACAAGTCATACGTCCCCATTTCGGAGATTCGTCGGCGCTTTACCGCCGAAGAGGATGAAGGCACTTTCATTGCAATAAGTGACCAGCGACGAGTGTTTGTCGGTCTCCCCGGAGCGACCGCGCAATCGCTGGAAAAGCTGTGGCGCCAGGGAAAGATCGGCCTCGAATTCTCCACGGAGTTTGATGCGGATGTGCTTATCGGGGTCTACCCGATGATTCCATCAAAGGAAGAATTGAACGGCAACGGGCATCGTCCGGAGTTTGGCCGTCGGACGGTTGGTACGCGGCCAATGAACCACCAGTAGACCCCAGAGAGGAGAAGGATGACAGTCGAGGTAGTGCAAGACCCGCGCGATCCGGCGCCCCGTACGCTGCCCGGCCGCGCTAATTGGTGGATTCAGCCGGTGGCGATTGCCGTCGGCTTTACCCTTTTCGTCATCTATTCGGCGTGGTCGGTCTTGTTCGCCAGCGGCGGACACAGTTGGGAGGCAGGGCCCTACCTCTCGCCGTACTACTCGCCTCTGTTGAAGTTCACCTGGTGGCCACTATCATCGGCAATCCTTGTTGCCTGGATTCCGCTGGCCTTTCGCGGGACGTGTTACTACTACCGCAAGGCATACTATCGCGCATTTTTCTGGGATCCACCAGCCTGCGCCATCCGTGAGCCGAAACCCAGGCTCGGTTATACCGGCGAGACACGTCTACCTTGGATTCTCAATAACTTTCACCGGTTTGCACTGTACCTTGCCCTGATCATCCTGGCAGTGCTGTGGTACGACACTATAAATGCATTCCACTACCAAAACGGACTGTACATCGGGATCGGCTCGGTGCTAATGCTTGCGAACGTTATCCTCTTGACGGGGTACACCTTTTCCTGCCACGCGCTGCGCCACCTAGTAGGCGGCAACGTCAATTGCTTCTCCTGCGTGCTCGGCGGCGGCGCGCGACATGGTCTTTGGGGTGCAGTGACCAAGATCAATCCCTACCACGGATCGTTCGCCTGGGCTAGCCTGATCTCAGTTGCCGCTGTGGACGTCTATATTCGCGTAACCTCGGCAATTGGCACGTGTTTTGGCGTTCATACGGGGTGCTAAACCATGATTGGTAAGTACGAAGTTCACGAGCACGATGTGCTCGTTATTGGCGCCGGCGGAGCAGGTCTCCGCGCGGCTATCGCTGCTTCGTTAGCCGGCGCGGATGTCGGCGTCGTGTGTAAGTCGCTGCTCGGCAAGGCGCACACCGTCATGGCCGAGGGCGGCATGGCAGCATCACTGGGCAACGTGGACCCGGATGACAGCTGGCAAGTCCACTTTGCCGACACGATGCGTGGCGGTCAACTCATCAACAACTGGCGCATGGCCGAGATCTTCGCCAAAGAGGCCCCGGATCGCGTCCTCGAATTGGAGCGCTGGGGCGCACTCTTCGACCGCACTCCCGAAGGCAAGATCATGCAGCGGCCCTTTGGCGCGCATACATGGCGCCGTCTGGCACATGTAGGCGATCGCACCGGGTTGGAGTTGATCCGCACACTGCAAGACAAGAGCGTACACAGCGGGTTGACGGTGTACATGGAGTGCACCCTCACCCGGCTCCTGAAAGATGGACCCCGCGTCTCGGGGGCCTTCGGCTACTGGCGGGAAGACGGACGGTTCGTCCTCTTCAAGGCCAAAGCTATAATCATCGCCGCCGGTGGTTGGGGCCGGATGTTCAAAATCACTTCCAACTCCTGGGAAGGCACCGGCGATGGTATCGCCATGGCCTATGAAGCGGGCGCCGAATTGCGCGACGCCGAGATGGTGCAGTTCCATCCCACCGGCATGGTTTGGCCGCCCGGCGTACGCGGCATCCTCGTCACAGAGGGTGTTCGCGGCGAGGGCGGGCTGTTGCGCAACTCGGAGGGTGATCGGTTCATGCTGCGCTACGATCCCAAGAAAAAGGAATTATCCTCACGCGACGTCGTCGCGCGCTCAATTTATCGCGAAGTCCAGGAAGGACGCGGCAGCGAGCATGGCGGCGCGTACCTCGATATCAGTCATCAGCCCGCCGACTTTATCCGGAGCAAGCTGCCTTCGATGTACGAACAGTTCCTGACTCTGGCTGACGTGGATATTACGAAGGGACCGATGGAAGTTGCCCCAACAGTACATTACGCCATGGGCGGAATCCGGGTGGAAGCTGAGACGGGTGCTACAACTCTTCCCGGCTTATATGCCGCCGGAGAGTCCGCCGCCGGACTCCACGGCGCCAATCGACTGGGCGGTAACTCGCTAACCGATCTCCTGGTCTTTGGGCGGCGAGCCGGCGAGGCTGCAGCAGGGTGTGCCCGGCAAACAGCGGCGTTGCTGCAGATCGACGACAGTCAGATCGAAGAAGAGAAGCATCTTCTCCTTAGACCCTTTGAGAGCGGAGGAAAGGAGAATCCCTATCTACTTCATCAGGAACTGCAGGACATTATGTCGACGTATGTGGGGATCGTGCGAGATGACACCGGCTTGAAGCAAGGTCTTCAGGGTGTTCTCGATCTCCAAGAGCGAGCAAAGGACATTGACGTTCAGGGCTCGCGCATGTTTAATCCGGGCTGGCATATGGCGCGTGACGACCTCTTCATGCTGACCATTGCCGAGGCGGTGATTCGTGGTGCGCTGGCACGTACGGAAAGCCGTGGGGCACATACTCGAACTGACTATCCAGAGAAGGATCCAGAACTGGAGAAAGTCAATTTTGTGGTGCGCAAGACGGATGCCGGCATGGAGCTAACGGCAACGCCGATTCCACCAATGCCACCCGAACTCGCCGCACTTTTGCAGGAGAATCAGTAATGGAGGAAAAAGAATACCTCTTCCGCGTTTGGCGGGGTGATGGTGACGGCGGAGAGGAACGGGAATACCATGTTCCCGCCGTGCCGGGAATGGTAGTGCTCGACGCGGTGCACTGGATTCAGGCGCATGTCGACGGAGATTTGGCGGTGCGCTGGAATTGCAAGGCCGCGAAGTGCGGATCGTGTAGCGCCGAGATCAATGGATTTCCTCGGCTTATGTGCAAGACCCGCCTCGACCAATATGAGGGGCAGGAAGTGCACGTTCATCCGATGCGTACCTTCCCGGTGATCAAGGATCTGGTCACCGACGTATCATGGAACTACCGCGTGAACGAACGCATTGCGCCGTTCACGCCAGACCCAGATGATCCCAGTCCGTGGATCATGTATCCGGAGGACGTGGAGCGCCTCTATGAACCGCGCAAGTGCATCGAGTGTTTCCTTTGCCAGGACGTCTGTCACGTCTTGCGTAACCACGGGGAGATGAGCGAGTACTTCGGTCCACGCTTCATGGTTCGATACCAGTATCTCGCCATGCATCCCAAGGACACGCTCGACCGGCGACCCGCCGTTCGGAAAAAGGCGGGAATCGGTCTGTGCAATATAACCAAGTGCTGCCAGGAAGTGTGCCCCGAGCACATTAAGATCACGGACAACTCAATAATTCCATTGAAGGAGCGCGTGGCCGACGAGTACTTCGATCCAATCCGCTGGGCGGCGCGCAAGCTCAGCGGCGGAGGCGATAAGCGCCCACAAGAGAGCATCGAGGGCTCGGGTGAAGAGAACGCGAACCTCCAGTTCCGGGGCAAGGATGTCGCTGCCCAATAATGGGTTTGAGAAACGAAAATCGGAGTCAGTCTCGTAG
>JBPCKK010000144.1:0-6281 GCA_051004335.1 Chloroflexota bacterium | reverse complement strand
TTACTTCTTCGGCGGTGTCAGCTGTGTGTAAAATGCACTGACGGCCTCGTCCAAGGCGCTCCTGCCGCCGATGAAGACGGTCGGGCCGCGGTCAATTGAACTCCCCGTCGCGTTGACCGTGAAGGACCTGGCCGAACGGATGCATCTGACGCCGGTCGACATAATTAAAGCGCTGATGAAGAACGGCATCATGGCCACGATCAATCAAGAACTGGATTTCGAGACAGCGGCTATTGTTGCCGGCGATCTGGGTTGGGAAGTCACCGAAGTTGCTCTGATTTTGGAAGAGTTGGTCGAAACGCCGGTCGAACTGGAAGATGCGTCATTGTTGGTCGAGCGTCCACCGGTAGTCACCATCATGGGACATGTCGATCACGGCAAGACGCTGCTTCTCGACATGATTCGCTCATCCAACGTGGCGGCGCGTGAAGCCGGCGGAATCACGCAGCACATCGGCGCCTATCAGGTTGAGAAGAACGGTCACAAGATTACCTTTCTCGATACACCAGGACACGCGGCCTTCACGGCGATGCGGGCCCGGGGCGCTCAGGTGACTGATGTCGCCGTTATTGTCGTGGCGGCGGACGACGGGATCATGCCGCAGACGCGCGAGGCAATTGCGCACGCGCGAGCGGCACACGTGCCGATCATTGTGGCGATCAACAAGATCGACAAGCCGGATGCCAACGTGGAGCAGGCCAAGATAGGCATGACCCAAGAAGGCCTGAACCCGGTCGAGTGGGGCGGTGACATCGAGACCGTGCCGGTATCGGCTAAAACGGGCGAGGGCATCGAAGATTTGCTTACCACCATTCTGCTGACCTCGGAGATCGCGCACCTGCGCGCCAACCCCGATAAGGCAGCCAGCGGCGTCGTCATCGAGGCCAAAATGGATCGCAACCGCGGCCCCATGGCCACGGTGGTGGTGCAGTCAGGCACGCTGAAGTTGGGTGATGTCGTGGTGGCCGGTAGCGCATTTGGCAAAGTGCGCGCCCTCTACGACGATCGAAACAAGGCGGTTAAGACTGTCCTGCCCGGTACCCCAGTGGCGCTGCTCGGTCTCAACGAGGTGCCCGAGGCGGGCGACCGTGTGCAGGTGGTCAGTGACGACAAGATAGCGCGAGCAGCGGCGCTGCAGCGTGGGCAGCAGAAGCGAGTTGAGGGGCTGAACTCGAACCGCTCGGTGACAGACATCCTCTCGCAGATCTCGGCGGGCGAGACCAAGCAGCTCCACATCATTCTCAAGGCCGACGCCCAGGGGTCCGTTGAGGCGATCAAACATGCGCTCAACGAACTCAATACCGATGAGATCAAGGTGCAGGTGTTGCATGAGGCCACCGGCGCCATCTCGGAGTCGGATGTCCTGTTGGCCGACGCGTCGCAGGCGATCATCATCGGATTCCATTCCCGACCGGATCTGGCGGCGCGCCGCGCCGCCGAAGAGAAGGGCGTGGACATCCGCTACTACGACATCATCTACAAATTGACCGAGGACATTCAGAACGCGTTGACCGGCATGCGCGACCCGGTCTTTGCCGAAGCAGTCCTGGGGCATGCCGAGGTTCGGGCTATATTCAAGGCGGGCCGCGTGAACATCGCCGGCTGCTACGTGACCGACGGTGTGATTACCCGTAATGCCGAGGCTCGTGTCGTGCGTGCCGGGCAGGTGGTAACCACCGGACGCATCACCTCGCTCAAGCGCTTTAAAGAAGATGCTCGTGAGGTCGCAACCGGCTATGAGTGCGGTATCGTGATCGAGGGCTTCAATGAGGTCGAAGAGGGAGACATCATCGAGGCATTCGGCCAGCGGCGCGTGGACTAAGCGCGCCGCTGGCGCCGAAGTGGATTGAGAGGATTGCCATGAGCGAGCGGCGCCAAGCGCGGGTCGCCGAAGAGATCAAGCGCCGTGCCAGCCAGTTTATCCGTGAGGAATTGAAGGATCCCCGTCTCGGGTTTCTGACTATTACCGGCGTGGACATCAACTCAGACCTTACCTACGCGACGATCCATGTAAGCGTTCTCGGTACCGAGGACGAGCAACGGGATACCATGGTAGCGCTGCAGCGGGCCAAGGGGTTGATCAAGCGCGACATCGGTGACTGGCTGAGCATCCGCACTGTGCCCGACATCCGCATCAAGCAAGACACCTCGGTTGAACGGGGTATGCATGTCCTGGCAATCATGGAAGGCCTCGAGAAGAAGGAGGACGCTTGACCAGTACCACTCATCCCGAGACCGACCATCAGTCCGCCGTCAAGTTTGTGCGGGAACACAACCGCATGGCCATCATGTCGCACGTGAATCCCGATGCCGACGCCATTGGCTCATCGCTGGGTCTTGCCCTTGGGTTGCGCGCCCTGGGCAAGGACACCTCGGTTGTGCTCAGCGATCCAGTGCCGCGCTATTGCCGGTTTCTGCCCGGAGCGGAAGACATTTTGGCCGCGTTACCCGCTGATCTCGACGCTCTCATCTGCGCCGATGCCGCCGGTATCGACCGCGTGGGTACGCTGTACACCAAGAATCCTCGTCCATTCGCCGAGCTCCCAATCCTGAATCTTGACCACCACCAGACCAACCCCCGGTACGGTACGGTGAACCTTGTCGAACCGCAGGCGTCCTCCACGTCGGAATTGAGCTACCGGCTACTCCTCCAATTAGGAGCGCCGATCGATGCTGGCACGGCTACCGCTCTCCTGTTTGGCATCGTTGGCGATACCGGCTCATTCCGCAATGGCGCCACCACTCCGGGCTCGCTATCGGCGTCCTCTGAATTGGTGGAACTGGGGGCTGATGTACAGCGCATTGCCTTCGCTCTCTTCGAGGCCAAATCGTTTGCTGCCGCACGCCTCTGGGGACGCATCATCAGCTGTATCACGCTGGATCGTGAGCGTCATATAGTCTTTGGCGACGTGACGCAAGCCATGTTGCGTGAGGAAGGCGCGGAATCGGACGATGCGGAAGGCGTGGCCGAATACCTGCGCGGTGTCGAGGAGGCCGAAGTGGTGATGCTGCTCAAGGAGACACCAGAGGGCGAGGTACGCGTCAGTATGCGTTCCCGTCCAGGAGTGGATGTCTCGATAGTCGCTGCTTCCTTCGGCGGTGGCGGCCACCGTCAGGCGGCGGGCTGCACCCTCCCCGGCCCACTGGATGCCGCCCGAACTCAATTGGTCGGGGCGTACGATACGCTGAACGATGCCGCTCACCGGCATTCTGGCAGTCGATAAGCAGCCTGGCTGGACGTCGCACGACGTGGTAGCTCGCGTCCGGCGTCTTGCCGGGCAGCGACAGGTAGGACACACGGGTACGCTCGATCCGCTCGCCACTGGATTGCTCCTTGTTGTCCTTGGACAGGCCACTCGCCTGTCCAGTCTCCTTATGGAGTCACCGAAGACCTATCTCGCCGAGGTGGTTCTGGGCGCAACTACCGCTACCGACGATGCGGAGGCGCCACTCCTCCAGGCACGCGATACTGCCGGTATCAGCCGCGCGGATATCGAAGCTGTGCTTCCTCGTTTCATCGGCGATCTGGCCCAGATACCTCCGGCCTACGCCGCGGTACGCCAGGGCGGCGAGAAGATGTACGCACTGGCGCGCCGGGGAATCGTGGTGGATGCGCCGCCGCGGCAAGTGACGGTCCACGGAATCACGATCGAAGCCTGGAGTAATCCGCGACTTCGCCTCTTGATCCGCTGCGGTCCGGGAACCTATATCCGTTCGCTGGCGCGTGATCTGGGTGAAGCGCTTACGGTTGGAGGCTACTTGCACGCCCTCCGCCGGCTGAGCAGCGGCGCGTTCTCCATTGAGGACGCGCACACGCTGGAGTCTCTGGAGCACATCGAAATACACACTGCGCTCTTGCCTCCCGACCGGGCGGTCGCCGGCTGGTCGGCGGCGGTGCTAAGTCCCGAAGAAGTAGTGCGCGTCCAAAGAGGACAGGCGATCGTCGTGAGCGGCTGCACATCAGGAAACGTAAGATTGTATGGATCGGGCGGGATGCTCGTGGCGCTGGCCGAGTGCCGGGACATGGTGGCGGGGCCATTTCGCGTATTTACTCTGGAGGGCCCGTGTGCAGGTGGTGACTGATCTTGCCGCGCTGGAGCGCGGCCGTCCGGCCATCCTCACTATTGGCGCGTTTGATGGGGTCCACCGTGGACACCAGTATCTGATTCGGCAGGTGGTGGATCGCGCTCGTCGATTGGAATATGATTCCGTAGTCGTTACCTTTGACCCACGGCCCTCGGTGGTCCTGCGCCCCGGCAGCATGCAACTCACCGATGGCGCCGAGAAGGCGCGGATTATATCGGCGTTGGGGCCCAGAACTATGGTTATTCTGCCCTTTTCCCCGGAGCTGGCCGCCATCCCCGCCGGCCAGTTTCTGGTCTCCATTCTGGACCATGTAAATCTTGCCGAGATCTGGGTAGGCGCCGATTTTGCCTTTGGCCACAAGCGGGAAGGGAATGTCGACTTTCTCATTCGCAGCGGGCAAAATAGTGGCTTCGCTGTCCACGTGGTGGCGCGGCAGAGCCTTGGTGGCCACGCGATCAGCAGCACGGCGATCCGTCAAGACGTTACTGAGGGAGATATCTCCACCGCCGCTCGACTTCTCGGACACTACTTGCGTCTGGCCGGAACCGTGGTGCGCGGCGCGGGACGCGGACATGATTTGGGGTTTCCCACGGCCAATCTGCGGCTGCCGCCGGCGCAACTTCTGCCCGGCGCAGGGGTCTACGCGGCGCATTTACACGCTCTGGGGAGCACGTATAGTGCGGCGGTGAGCGTGGGCTATAACGTGCAGTTTGATGGCCAGGAGATCGTTGTCGAGGCCCACGCCCTCGATTTTTCCGGTGACCTGCGCGGTCAGCCGGTGGCGCTGGACCTGGTAGCGCGCCTGCGCGATGAACAGCGTTTCCCCAATGTGGATGCGCTGGTGGAGGCCATGGGCAAGGACGTGGCGCAAACGCGTCTAATTCTTGCGGGTGCCGAGGAGCCAGGCGAACTGATTCTGCCGGTTTAGACGGTGGGCTCGGTTTCCACCGACTCCAGTAGGATTGTCAGGCCGGCTTCGGCCGCTGCCTGTTCGGCGGCACGCTTACTGCGCTCCACACCACGTCCGAGAATGCGATCGCCGAGTCGCGCCTCGACGGTAAACGTCTTGGCATGGTCTGGGCCGGTCTCCTCGATCAGATGATAGCTGGGTGTCTGTTGCATGCGTCCCTGCACGTACTCCTGCAACATGGACTTTGCATTTTTGTGCCGCCGTTCGTCGACGACCTCGAGCAACTCTGGCTCGATGTAGCCCATGGCAAACGTTCGCGCGGCATCGTACCCCCCATCGATGTAGAGGGCGCCGAGCAGTGCCTCGAAAACACAAGCTAGGCCGGCCGGCCGGCTCCGTCCCTGGCTAATCTCCTCGCCGCGTCCCAAAAGGAGGTAATTTCCGAGATTGATGCTCTGGGCGAAACGGGCGAGCGTGTCGGTACGCACCAAGGCGGAACGCAGGTTGGTGAGTTCTCCCTCTCCCAGATCCGGCAACCGGCGGAACAGGAAGTCCGTGCTGATCAACCCGAGTACGGCGTCACCGAGAAACTCCAGCCGCTCATTGGAGGGCCATGCCTGATTGATCTCGTTGAGATAGGAGCGATGAGTGAGCGCTTCTCGTAGGCACGCCGGATCACGAAACGACAGACCCAGATCCGCCTGCAAGGCATCCACCCGCTCCGCATCCTTGAGTTTGTCCGCTGGTGGGGCCGGAGTGGAGTCTTGAGACTCCACTCCCTGCACGGGGCCTGCATCGAGTGACGGTTCGTCCCGCTGGTCGGCAAGAAAGCGCTGGAATGGCTTAACGAGACGTGCAAAGGTAGATGATTGGCTACTGTTGTCCGGTTCGGATGTCATTAGGCTAAGTGTATCAATGCGCGACTGTCATTGACATGGTTCCGGTAGGGGCGGCCTCGAGTGGCCGGTCTCCGCCCACAGGCGGCCCGGGTCGCTCTGCTCGCTCTTGCTAAGAGAACTCTCGTATTCGACCCAGCGCCAGCGCGGCAAAAGCGTTGGCGATCGTGCAAAGACGATCGAGCACTGTGCAAAAGCGTCAGGTCGGACAGCTTGCAGGAAGCCCCGCTACTCGTGATGCCGTACACTGCCGAGATGAACGTGGAGATAGCCGAGTACGACGCATCGTGGCCACGCCTTTTCCAGGAGCGGGGGGGGGGGAGGGGGCTGGCGATTTGGGGCGGTGTGATCCACCCCGGACAAACTGGGTCTGCCCCCGGTTTCGGGTT
>JBPCKK010000143.1:0-10047 GCA_051004335.1 Chloroflexota bacterium | reverse complement strand
ATACCTTCGTGCTGCAGGACCACATGTATGAGCCCAACGCCTCCTGGAGTCTCCCGGCTCACCTGTTCATGGTTTCCGGCTGGAGCGCGATCTGCTCTTCCGGGGATCCAATGAGTTGCCAGAATGCGCTGCAAAGTCCGGTGCTCCCACCGGATTGCCTGGCCAAACACGGCAAGCGAACGACCGCCACGTCAAGCAGCCCCGATCCGTACGCCTGGACGGATATCACCTATCTGCTCCACAAGTACAGCGTGCCCTGGGCGTACTACGTGGCGTCCGGCACGCAGCCGGACTGCTCCGACGACGCCATGTTCTGCCCCACGCAGCCGCAACAGGCC
This sequence comes from Chloroflexota bacterium, assembly GCA_051004335.1. Classification (GTDB taxonomy): domain Bacteria; phylum Chloroflexota; class UBA5177; order UBA5177; family UBA5177; genus CAVSUG01. Next base: position 9,709 of record JBPCKK010000143.1, on the reverse strand, counting down.
GGTACCCCGGGGATCTGGAATCCGCTGCCTCGCTTCGAGACCGTGCGGCAGGATAACCAGTTGGGCAACATCCAGAGCCTCGACAAGTTCTACGCCGCGGCGAAAGGCGGCACGCTTCCCGCGGTCTCCTGGATTGACCCCAGCGGCAAGACCAGCGAGCATCCCCCGGCCCTGGTCAGCACCGGGCAGACGTATGTCACCGGGCTCATCAACGCGATCATGCAGGGTCCGGATTGGAACAGCACGGCTATCTTCCTCTCCTGGGATGACTGGGGAGGATTCTACGATCACGTAACGCCACCGAGTGTCGATCAGAATGGCTACGGGTTGCGTGTTCCCGGCCTCGTTATCAGTCCGTACGCGCGCCACGGCTACATCGACCACCAGACCCTGAGCCACGATGCCTACCTGAAGTTCATCGAGGATGATTTCATCGGAAGCCAGCGGCTTGATCCCAAAACCGATGGCCGTCCCGATCCCCGTCCTACCGTACGGGAGAATGTCAGCCAACTTGGCGACCTCGCCACCGACTTCAACTTCAACCAGACTCCCCGCCGGCCCATGGTTCTCTCGACCACGCCCAAGACTGATCTCATAGCACCCACAGCGCAACAACTGGCCAGACAGGGAAAAAGCGGTTGCGCCGCTGCTACCCAGGCTGGAGCGGGAAACGCGAAGAATACCAAAGTCACCGGCGCCGGAGCGAAGGCTTGTGTCGTGCGGCCAATTCCCGCTAATCGCATCGCCTACGGCAAGCTGGCATCGCTCACCTCAACCCAGGCCACCATCACCACCGCTAACGGCGGTACCCAGACGATCGCGCTCGCTCCGCGCGCGCGCTTCGTTGCTCACTCAAGCGCCGCTCGACTGGCGGGACCACAACCCGGCGATCAGGTAGCAATCTACAGCGCGGCTCGTGGTGGCAAGATCGGCCGCCTGGTGGTGTACGACACGCAGCCCTTCGTTCTACTCGGCCCGAACGCCCTCACTCGCCTCATCGGTACTGTTGCCGCGGCGAGCAGTACTTCGCTCCAGATCACCTCAGTCAATGACCGGACAACAACCGTCCAACTGGGACCACGCACTCGCTACCTGGTTGGCGGTCAACTCCAACTCCGCGCACCGGAGATCGTGGCTCACGAGCAGCTTACCGTGATTGCTCGCCAGGCGACTGATGGCACCTATCTGGCGGTCGCCGTGCGCATCCCCGACTAACGTCCTCAACTCGATGGCGTATAGGCCCCGAGGTAGCTGGTGCTTCGGGACCTGTATGCCGCCTTGACCAATCGGTGCTTCAGTGCCTATAGTTATGAAACCTCATATGCACAACCACACGTTGACGGAGAGCAGTACGCGGCGCACCGAGCGATCGGGGATGGTGCAAGCCCGAATGAGCCGCCGAACGAACTCCTGAGTGTTCCTGGTGGAATCCTTGGTTTCCGCCGGACGGGATCTCCCGATACTAATCCTGAACCGAGAGGTTGGCGGGACGTGAGTCCCGCGAGCAACCAGGGTGGCACCGCGAGCAGAGGGCTCGTCCCTGCAAGGATAAGCCCTCTGCTTTCTCGTTTCAGGAGATCGGATGATGCCGAAGGTTGTACTGGCTTACTCGGGCGGACTCGACACCTCAGTCGCAATTCGCTGGCTCATGGACCACTATGGCCTGGAGGTTGTGACATTCACCGCCGACCTTGGCGGCGAGATCGACCTGGAAGCGGCGCGGGAGAAAGCCCTGCGGATCGGCGCCGTGGATGCGTACGTGGTCGACGCCCGCGCACAATTCGCCGATGAGTTCGTGCTCCCCGCCCTGCAAGCCGGGGCACTGTATGAAGGAACGTATCCCTTAGCGACCGCCCTTGCCCGTCCCCTTATCGCGCAGATGATGGTAGACGTGGCGCGGAGGACGAGCGCCGGCCTTATCGCTCATGGTTGCACCGGCAAAGGGAACGATCAGGTTCGCTTTGACGTGGCCACCACGACACTTGCCCCTGATCTCAAGGTCATGGCGCCGATCCGTGAGTGGGGCCTCTCACGCGAGGCCGAGATCGAGTATGCGCAACAACACGATATTCCGGTGCCGGTGGTGACCGAGTCACCGTACAGCACCGACGAAAATCTCTGGGGGCGGAGCGCGGAATGCGGAGTACTCGAAGACCCCTCGGTCGAGCCACCGGAGGATGCCTACGCCTGGACGGTCTCTCCAGCTACGGCGCCGAACGATCCGCTCTACGTGGAGATCGGCTTTGAGCAAGGGATACCGGTATCCCTGGACGGTACCCCGATGGACCCCGTCGCTATCTGCGAACGCCTGAACGAGGTAGGCGGAAAGCACGGTGTAGGGCGAATCGACATGCTGGAAAACCGGCTCGTGGGGCTCAAATCGCGCGAGATTTATGAGGCCCCGGCCGCTGTCGTGTTACACCGCGCCCACAAGGCCATCGAGAGTTTGACGCTGGCCAAGGATACTCTCCGGTTCAACGATATAGTGGCCGTCACCTATGCCGATCTTGTCTATAACGGCCTTTGGTTTGGCGCGTTGCGGCGCGATCTTGCCGCCTACGTCGAGAGTGCCCAGCAACACGTCAGCGGCGTGGCGCGGCTCAAGCTGTTCCGCGGCTCCTGTACCGTCGTCGGACGCCAATCGCCATACTCGCTGTACGACTTCGAACTTGCCACCTACGGTGGCCAGGACACCTTCGATTACCGTTCGGCCGAAGGATTTATCGACCTCTGGGGGCTGCCCCTGCGCACCCAGGCGCGAAAGCAATCCGTGCGGTCGGTGGAGACGCCGGCGCCATGAAGACCTGGCAGGGACGCATCCAAACAAAGGCGGATCCGCTCTTCGAAGCGTTTACCTCGTCCGTAATCCAGGATCGCCGGCTCGGGCAGTACGATATCACGGTAAGTCAGGCACACGCGGCGGCCCTCGTATGCGCCGGCATCATCACAGAGGACGAAGCCGCCGCTCTGCGGGGAGCGCTTGATGATATTGCCGCCGACATGGATAGCGGCGCGTTTGTCTGGCGCGATGATCTGGAGGACGTGCACACCCACGTGGAAGCCGCTCTGCGCCAGAGGATTGGCGAGACGGCGGATACCCTCCACGCTGGCCGGTCTCGCAATGATCAGATTGCCGCCGATCTGCGGTTGTATGTGCGCGACTGCTCGCTCGCCTGTCTTGCCGCGCTGTTGGATCTGCAAAGCGCCTTGCTCGAGCTCGCCCGCCGCTATCATGGCGCGCTGATGCCCGGGTATACCCATCTGCAACAAGCACAGCCGCTGCTTATAGCGCAGCCACTCCTGGCCTACGTCTCGATGCTGGGCCGAGATTGGGAGCGCTTCCACGACGGGCTTCCGCGCACGGAGCGTTCCCCACTGGGCGCCGGCGCCCTGGCGGGCAGCACATTCCCGCTCGACCGTGAGTTTCTGGCTTCGCAATGTGGCTTCAAAGGCATAGTCGCCAACAGCCTGGACGCGGTAAGCGACCGCGATTTTCTCGTGGAGTTTGTCAGCACAGCGGCGCTCTGCATGGCGCATCTCTCACGCTTCAGTGAGGACCTTATTCTCTGGTCCTCCACCGAGTTCGGCTTCGTCCGACTCCCGGATGCCTTTACCAGTGGCAGCAGCATGATGCCGCAGAAGAAAAATCCGGACGTGGCGGAGTTGATTCGCGGGAAGTGCGCCCTGGTGATCGGTGATCTAACGGCGGCGATGACCCTGGTTAAGGGACTGCCCCTCGGCTAAAACCGAGACCTGCAAGAAGAAAAGACGCCCCTCTACCATGCAGCGGATACCATACTCTCCTCGCTGGGTATCCTGGCCGCCATGATTCCACATCTGGAGTTCGATACGGACCGCACGGAGAGCGCGATCTCTCCCTTCTCCCTGGCCACCGATCTTGCCGATATCCTCGTGCGCAACGGCATGCCCTTTCGGCAGGCCCACCGCACGGTGGCCGAGCTGGTGTCTACCTGCATCGAGCAAGGACGCGACCTTGGCAACCTCGACTCGGTCGATATCACGGACTTACCCGAACTGACGGCAGCAGCGTCAGTTCTCCGTAAACGCACGGCAGGGAGCACCAACCCGAAGGAGGTACGACGGCAAGTGGAGGCAGGACTCGGCGAAGTGGCCCGGCGATGGCAATGGCTGGAGGAACGGACATGAAACAGAAAGCCGTTGAGCAGCTACCGCGTGTTGTGGTTGACGTTGGTGTAGACGGACTCGACGTGGAGAGTCAGCCGGTAAAACGCGACCTCCTCTCCATCACTGATTTGTCGGCGGACGAGATTGAGCACATCATCGCCGACGCGGTGGAGTTGAAACGTGAGTTCCGCGCGCATGGTAGGCACGAGCCGGCATTTGCCGGTCAGACGCTTATCATGATTTTCGAGAAGCCGAGTCTGCGCACTCGCGTCTCATTCGAGATTGGCATGACCCAGTTGGGCGGGCACACCGTCGACCTTCCAATAGCGGAAATCGGGATGGGGGTTCGGGAGCCGTTGAGAGACGTGGCGGAGGTCCTCTCCCGTATGGGCGCCATACTCATGGCGCGCACCTACCGACATGAAACCATAGTCGAATTGGCGCGTTACTCGCGCGTGCCCGTCATCAACGGCCTCAGCGATCTCGAGCATCCGTGCCAAACCCTGGCGGATCTCCTCACCATGCACGAATACAAAGGCGCCCTCCGCAACTTGCAGGTGGCATTTTTCGGCGACAGCGAGAACAACGTAGCACACTCGCTTGCCCTGGCGGCTGGTCTCCTGGGCATGCACTTCACCGCTTGTTCACCCCTGGGCTACTGGATGGACCCACAGGTTGCCGGCCTGGCTCGCGGGCTTGCCGCCAAATCGGGTGGCACAATCACGGAAACCGAGAGCTATCAGGACGCTGCCGTGGGCGCTGACGTGGTCTACACCGATACGTGGGTGAGCATGGGCGATGAAATGGAGCGCGATACGCGCTTACAACACCTTGGGCCGTTTCAGGTAACCAGTAACACAATGCGCGCCGCCAAGAGAGACGCTATTTTGATGCACGATATGCCGGCGTACCGTGGTCAGGAGGTAACGGCCGAGGTGATCGCCGGGCCGCAGTCAGTCATGTACCAGCAGGCGGAAAACCGCCTCCACGCCCAGAAGGCCGCCATGCTGTACCTGGTCGGACACAGCCGAGGCGCCAGACAGTGAGGTTGGGAATCCTACTTTCGCAGCTCCGACTCGAGGAAAAGCTTCTCTTTGCCGCCGCGGAACGCGCCGGCGTCACGATTGTTCGGGTCTTCGACAAGGAATTGATCTTTGACCTCGACCGACCGACTTTCCCGGAGGTGGATCTCGTGTTGGATCGAGGTCTTGTTCACTCGCGCGCGGAATACTCGCTTCTCGTTTTGCGCAACCTCGGTGTTCCCACCATCAATTCGTATGAGGCGACCATCACCTGCGATAACAAGTTTCTCACCACGATGGCCCTACGTCAGGCGAATGTCCCCACACTGCGTACGCTCATCGCGTACACTCCGCAGTCGGCGCTCGAGGCGATCGAACGCATTGGCTATCCTGTTGTGCTCAAACCACCGGTTGGCTCCTGGGGCCGTCTCCTGGCCAAGATCAACGACCGTGAAGCGGCGGAAGCAGTCCTCGAACACAAGGAAATCCTGGGATCGTATCACCACTCGATCTTCTACATCCAGGAGTACGTGCCGAAGCCAGACGGGGACATCCGCGCGTTCGTGGTCGGTGACCGAGTCATCGGAGCGTCATACCGATCGTCGAGTCACTGGATTACCAACGTGGCCCGAGGCGCGCAGACAACTCCCTGCGCCGTCACGTCCCAGCTAGAGGAAATTTCCCTACGAGCAGCGCAAACAGTGGGTGGAGAAATTCTGGGCGTCGATCTGGTGCAGACGCCCGACGGCCTCAAGGTCATCGAAATCAACACTGGCGCCGAATTCAAGGGTCTGGTGGAGGCGACCGGCGTCGATGTGCCCGCGTTGATCATCGACTATGCCTGCAACCGAGCAAAACACTCTATGGCGCCAGAGCAATCGGCTACCGGAGTGACGACATGAAAACCGAAGTTCTGCTCGTCAGTAGTTTTACCGATGCATGGAGGACGTTCGAGGCATAGAGTGAGGTCATGTATGAGCCAGCGGGCTATCGACTCAGAGAGGACGTGGGCGGCAATGATCATGGTGAAAAGGACGTACTACATCTTGGGCCTGGTTCTGCTCGCTGGTCTCTCGTATGCCATAAGCGTGATCATCTTCCTCTTCGGGTTTTTTATCACGCCCAACTCGGGCGTCGTGAACGGACCACTGAAGTTCGGAGACGGTCCCACGTTCTTCACTCTCGAAAGGCATGTGCAAGACCTGGTAGTCGTGGTGCTCCCCTGCTCACTAGTTGTTGGAGCTGTGTTTGTCATCCTGGGTGTCACCATGCGCCGGGCGAGCGCGGTTATGTTCGCGCTGAACGGCGTCTATTGGCTTGTGCTTCTCGGCGTATATTTTGCCGGCATCGCCGCCGGGGCGTTTGATGTGTGACGTGCCCATCTCGTAAAAATCGCTCGGTACGTCCTGTGGGTGGCCATCCTGTCATCCGCCTGTGGTGCCGCCGTCAGTGTTGCGGCGGGTGTTGTTTCCCACTTCGCGCAACCACGAGTTACGAATCTGGCCGATGATTCCATCTTCTTTCTCATGCTTGGTGGACTGGCGGTAGTGCCCCTGCGCGCCTCGCGACTGGGCGCCTTCGAGTGTTTCGTTAGCGCTCTCGCCGTTACCCTGGTTTCCGCCCCTGTCGTGGTGGGTGGCTTTCTCTATCTCGCCGGAGGGTGTTTGGCGATCAACGCGGCGCCATTGACGCAAAGCGGATGTACCGGCTCCAATTGGGCCTTTCCCATCTTTGGTGTCCTCGCATGGTGCCTTGTTATCGGCCCCCTGCTTACATTCCTGGCGGCGCTCATCTCCGGCACAAGCCTGCTCTTCAACAAGTGGCACTCACGTCGGGTCAAGTCCAGTGGCGCTGATCACTCGGGACGTACTGAGTCCAGTGTGTGAGTGCGCGCTGCTGATTCGATGGTCGACCGGAGACATTCACACAAAGAGACAACTGCCCCGCGATCACCCTGCGGGGCATCCGGCCAGTTCTCGATGTTCATGCGCCAGTATTGCGGCGGTGTCCCTGGGTAGCGGCTCGTCAGATACGTGTGCAAGTGAGGGACAACCTCAGCGAACGTGACTACGTAGATCTTCTCGGCGTCGGTGCACGCCTTCAGCGCCCGGCTTATGCGGACAATAGCCAAGCCAATCGCGATTGCCTCGCCATCAGTGAGCTCCGCGTAACCGGGGACGTGTCGCTTGGTCTGCAAGATCAGCTGCCCAAGGTAGGTGAGACCGTCTTCGTCCACGACGTGGGAAGCGTAGACGAGGTCGTCCTCATAGACGGTGACGTCCGCCAGTCGAGCGGAAGGGAGGAGGGTTGTACAAAAAAGGCAGTCTGTTGCCATGTGATGATCGCTCCCTGATACTGTCTCAAAAAACGGTCGTATGATGCCATGTGTCTTCGATGGGTTACTGAGACTGCGCCGTGCCCGCCCTTTAGATTGATACTGTCAATTTCAGAAGTCGACTGCACCTCAGCTGGCGCCAGACAAGCTCTTGATACCGCCCACAAGCGGAACGGCCAACGAAGCGCCAGGTGGCCGGGCACGGACGTTGTTTGGATTGTGCCGTAAGCCGATTCCGTTTCGCCCTTGACTGTTGTCGCGACGACAGACCGTGTTGTCACGACGACAGACCATGTTGTCACAACGACAAATAAGGTTGTCGCGAACACTAGCGAAGGGAAGAATCAGTCATGTACTCCTTCAGCACCAGTCAGAGGATCAATGCCGACCTAGTACTACAGTCGCATTTATGGTGTGTGTCCGCGAGTCTGGTAGTGATGGTGTTTCGCGGTTTGCCTGCGTCTTGATCGTCGGGCCTTGCTGCGCGCGTGTTCCACTGGTTGTCCGGGTGACCCAATTCGGTGGGACGCCATCGGTGACGTGCTTCGGGGTCAGCGGAAGTCTTCGATGCCTTCCGCACTGTTGTCGTCGATGCCGTATGCGTCGATGCGGCCCCAGCAGTCTGGCCGGGAGCCGTCGGTGTCGGTGACGTCGTAGGTGTCGGCGAGCTGGCGGGAGGTGAGGATGCGCCCTGCGAACTTGGATGCCTTCTCATCGGCGGCCAGGGCGGCGACGCCGCGGCCCACGTAGGTGGGCGACTCGGAGATGGCGAAGCCCGGAGTGTCGTGACAGGCATTCCGCCAGTTCTCCTCCCTGACCCCAAAGCCCTCGAGCATCCGCTCCGAGCGCAACCAACCCGGTGTGACACCGAGCGCGGTTACGGGGTGGTCGGCGAGCTCGAAGGTGAGCCCCTTGACGATGCGTTCGACGTTGGCTTTCACCAAGTCGTAATAGAAGCCAACGCCGGCACGGAAGTTCGCGTTGAAGCTCGTCGTGCCGTCGGTCATCTCGATCACCAGCCCGCCGCCGGTCCGAAGCAGGAGCGGCATAGCTATTGCGCTGGTCACCAGGTGGGTGTCCACGCCCATGCGAAGCATCCGCAGCCCTCCGGCTAAATCGTGCTCCCACAGCGGCTTGTCCCACTGGGCGTAACGGTCGCCGCCGAAGATGTCGTTGACCAGGACGTCGAGGCGGCCGTCGTCGTTGTCAATGTGTTGCACCAGCGACCGCACCTGCTCGGGTTCGAGGTGGTCGACCCGCAGCGCCGTGCCATCACCGTTCGCCGCGCGCATTAGGTCTCCGGTCTCCTCGATCGTCTCCGGGCGATCGATTTCGGACCGTCCTTCGGTGCGGCTGCTCCGCCCAGTGGCGTACACGTGGGCACCTGCTCGCGCGAGTTCGACGGCGATCGCCCGGCCAGCGCCACGGGTAGCTCCCGCGACGAGCGCGACACGGCCGGCCAACGGCTTGTTTACACTCACGACGTAATCTCCCTCCTTGTTTTCCCTGCGGTCCACGTATCAAGCAGTGCGTCCAAGTCGTCGCCGAGGCGGGCGACCAGCGAACCCTCGGGGTGCACCGACCAGGACAGGCAACCGCCCTCCATCGCGGAGAAGATGATCCGGGCAAGCTGCGCTGGCGGCGGGCACCCGGTGAGCTCACCCGCCGAAACGGCGTCTCCGGCGTGCCGCTCCAGATGCCGTCGCACGTGGCCCCAACCGTCGTGCAACAACTCCCGCATGCCGTTGTTCTGTAGGTCCACGGCGAGCGCGGCCAGTTGCTTGGACGCGGTGTCCGGGTGGTCCAGATCGTGGTAACTGTGCAGCGCGACCGCCCGGAGCCGCGCAAGGGGCGAGATGTACGACGCGGCGCTGTCGCGCAGGAGCCCATCGAGGGAGGCGACCCAACGTTGCGAGAGCCGCAGAAAGAGTCCTTCCTTGGACCCGAAACGCTTAATCAGGGTCGCAGCCGAGACACCGCGGAGTCGGGCAGCCTTCGCGAGCGTGAACGCCGAGGGACCCTGGGTCATCAACACTTGGGCGGCAGCATCGAGCAGCTCGTCGTCGTCAGTCTCGATCGGTCGGGCCACCATACGTCCCTTCCCGGTTCTATCGTTGCCAGGCCTCTTCTGTGCCCACCGCATAGTCGATGAACGCCTGCCGCAGGCCGCCGAGCACCTCCGCGCGCGTCTCGAGCACGGCCTTGG
>JBPCKK010000142.1:0-11413 GCA_051004335.1 Chloroflexota bacterium | reverse complement strand
GGGTCGCGGCTAATGCGCAGGGAGAAGACGCATCGATCCCCGTTTCACGCAGTATTCTTTATGCCTCCAGCGGAGAAGATTTCGCCGAGGCCGCGGCTCGCCCGAGCCGCAGCCTCCAGTGCTCACTCAGGGGGGAGTGAACGATGGAGCCGGTCGATTTCCGCCTCGGCGATCGAGTGCAGCTCCGCAAACCCCACCCATGCGGCGGGTACCAGTGGGATGTTGTCCGACTCGGCGCCGATATCGGTCTCCGCTGCACAACCTGTGATCACCGCGTGCTGCTACCACGTAGGGTGCTGGAACGGCGCATCAAACGCTTTCTCGCGCGAGGCCCAGTGACCGAGTGAGAGGCGCTACGTGCTAGGCGACGGTCTCGATCAACCAGCGGCTGGGAGACCTACGAGTCAGGTCGAAACGCTTACCGGTTGACAATTCAAGACAGCGCAATCCGTACGCCACATCCTCGGTCTGGCGAACATCGAGCCATGCCTCACCGGGTAGCACGTCGGCGACAACCTCCTCGCAGAGCCCGTCGGTTTCCATATAATGGCGAACTAAGTCGCCCTTGCTCCGCACGCCTTGCAGTCGGTCTTTCACTGCCATAATGATCAGAGCGTATTTGGCCTTGCGCTCATCATCACCGCAATAGATATACCATTCAAGCGCCGACTTCCATACATCGCGCATGTGCTCCTCCTTGCCGCCACGAGCTGTTGTGTTGGAGGCGGAGAGCATAAAACATGCCACAAGTCTCAGCCGACAGCGCCGACCAACGTCGATCCGTAGGGGGCGGCCCGAGCGACCACGATTGAGCCGTTCACACAGGATCGCTGCCTTACGCCAGATGGCGCTTCATGATGTGGTAGTTCTCCAGTGCCTTTCCGGTGCCGACCGCCACACAGTAAAGCGGGAACTCGGCGACGTGGCAGGGAACCTCGGTGACTCGGGTCAGCAGCTGGTCGATGTTGCGCAGCAATGAACCGCCGCCGGTCATGACCATGCCCCGATCCATGATGTCCGAGGCCAACTCGGGTGGTGTCTCCTCTAATACAGCACGGACGGCGTCCACCACAGCAGCCAGCGGATCGGCTATCGCTTCCACGATTTCATTAGTATGGATCGGAATCGACTTGGGCAAACCGGTGACTTGATCACGGCCGCGGACTTCCATAGTCAGTTCCTGCTCAAGAGGAAGCGCGCTGCCCACCTGGATCTTGACCTCCTCGGCAGTGGCATCGCCGATCATCAGGCCGTATTTGCGCCGAATGTAGTTGGCGATGATCTCGTCGATCTTCATTCCGCCCATTCGCACGGTGCGGTGGAGAACTATGTCGTTGAGCGAAATGACCGCGACTTCGGTGGTGCCGCCACCGATATCGACAATCATGTTGCCAATCGGGCCCGCGATTGGCACATTCGCCCCGATCGCCGCCGCAATCGGTTCTTCGATGAGAAACGCTCGCTTAGCTCCCGCCTGCACCGCGGCGTCGTGGACCGCGCGCTTCTCCACGCTGGTGATGCCCGCCGGAATACAGATCATCACTTCCGGCCGAAACATCGACATGGTGCCGGTTACCCGCCGGATAAAGTACCGCAGCATCCCTTCAGTACGCACGTAGTCGGCGATAACGCCGTCACGCATCGGCCGGACTACTGTGATACTTGCTGGCGCTTTGCCCAGCATCTGGCGGGCTTCGTCGCCCACGGCCACGATCTTATTGTCTTCGGTGACGGCAACCACCGACGGCTCGTTGAGAACAATGCCCCGCCCGCGCACGTAGACAAGAACATTGGCGGTTCCCAGGTCAATGCCGATTTGTTTGGCCAGCTTATCCCCCCGTCGGGCCGGCCCGCTCGTGACGCCGGCGGCCAGCGACACGTAACCGAAGGAGAGCTCTTTGTAGCTCGGCGGCCGTTTGCGCCTCCAGCTCGGTCCCGCGCTGCTGCGCCAACTGTTCTTCGGCGTGGCGGCGTGCTTCCTCAGCTCGCTGCCGGTCAATCTCCTCGGAACGCTCGGCGACGTCGGCCAGCACCACTACCTTGTCGGGACGCACTTCGAGAAACCCACCGGCGATGGCGAGGGTTTTCTCCTCACCATCCGCGCGGTAGGTCAACTCACCAACGTCCAATGGTGTAATTAACGGTTCATGGCCATGCATGATCCCCAAATCGCCCTCGGCGCCACGGGCAACCACGATGTCGGCATCGTCTTCCAGGACGGTTCGCTCCGGCGTTACAACCTCGAGTCGAATGGTGGCCATACGGCGTACTCAGCTCCCTCGCTGCTGCTCGGCTTGCGCTTTCTCACGCGCCTGCTCAATGGTACCTACATATAGGAATGCGTTCTCCGACAGGTCGTCAGCCTTACCATCGAGGATCTCTTTGAAACCGCGCACGGTATCGCGTACCGGGACGTATTCTCCACCGGTGCCGGTGAACCGTTCGGCCACGAACATCGGCTGGGAGAGGAAACGCTCGATCTTGCGCGCGCGGGTAACCGTCAAGCGATCATCGTCACTCAACTCTTCGATTCCCAGAATGGCAATGATGTCTTGCAGCTCGCGATAGCGCTGCAATACCCGCTGCACGCCTCGTGCTACATCGTAATGCTCTTGACCAACAACGCGCGGGTCGAGCAGGTTTGAGGTGGACGCCAGCGGATCGATGGCCGGGTAGATGCCCTTCTCGACGATCGAGCGCTCCAGCGCCAGGGTCGAGTCAAGATGAGCGAACACGGTGGCCGGCGCCGGATCAGTGTAGTCATCCGCCGGCACGTACACCGCCTGGAAGGAGGTCACCGAGCCCTTGGTTGTTGAGGTGATTCGTTCTTCCAGCTCGCCCATGTCGGTTCCCAGCGTCGGCTGGTAACCCACGGCGGACGGCATGCGACCAAGGAGGACGGATACTTCCGACGCCGCTTGGGCAAATCGGAAGATGTTGTCAATGAAGAGGAGCACGTCCTTGCCCTCGACATCGCGGAAATACTCGGCCATAGTAAGGCCGGTCAAACCGACGCGCATGCGCGCCCCCGGCGGCTCATTCATCTGGCCGAAGACAAACGCAGTCTTGTCGATGACTCCCGATTCCTTCATCTGCAGCCAGAGGTCATTGCCCTCGCGGGTCCGTTCACCCACCCCCGCAAACACTGAGTACCCGCCGTGCTCGGCCGCGATGTTGCGAATCAGTTCCTGAATGATGACGGTCTTGCCCGTTCCCGCGCCGCCGAACACACCGATCTTGCCACCACGGGCAAATGGCGCGATAAGATCGATTACCTTGATACCGGTTTCCAGGACCTCCGGCGTGGTGACCAATTCCTCGAAGTGCGGTGGTTCACGGTGGATCGGCAAGTGGTCCTGGGCATCGACCGGTCCCACATCGTCCACTGGTTCGCCGATCACGTTAAATACTCGTCCCAGCGTGGCCTCACCAACTGGCACGGTGATGGGCGCCCCGGTGTTGCGCACTCGCATTCCACGGGAAAGTCCCTCGGTGGGCGCCATGGACACAGTTCGCACTGCGTTATTGCCCAGTGACTGCTCTACTTCGAAGACAACGCGGTGATCACGGCCACCGGTTGCCTCGTTGAGCGCTGGGTCATCGCTTATCAGTTCGAGGGCGGTGAAGATATCGGGAGTCTCTCCCTCTTCAAATTCCACGTCGACCACCGGCCCGGTAATCGCGACGATACGGCCCATCTGACCGGTCTTGGTCTTGGTCTCCGGACGAACTTCCTCTGGCGCCTGCGCCATGGTTTCCTCACTTTCCGTACTGTCTGGGGCGCAATTGCCGGTTACCCGGTACGGATTGCTTCCGCCGCGCCACTAATCTCCGAGATCTCTTTGGTGACTTCCGCCTGTCGGGCCTTATTACCCAAGAGGGTAAGTTCCTGGACCAGTTCATTTGCGTTGTCGGTTGCCGCGCTCATGGCAATCATGCGCGCGCTGTGTTCGCTAGCAATGGATTCCAACAGAGCCTGATATAACGTGAACTCCAGGTAACGTGGCAACAGCAGTGAAAGCACCGCCTGGGGGTTGTCCGGCTCGTAGTTCCATGGTGAGGTCACTCCCTCCGTCTCCTCACCTTCCGGGGGGACGACAGGCAGCAGCTGGACAGTTCGTGCCCGTTGCCGCAGCGTGCTCTCGAACTGGGTGTAAATCAGGTAGACCTTATCCACCCGACCTTCACGAAAGTCGTCAAGTACTTGCTGGGCGATAGGGCCCACGGCATCGGCACTGGGCTGATCACCCAGTTGGGTGAACTCCGCAACCAGGTTAAATCGCGAGCGAACCACGAAGTCTCGTCCCTTGCGCCCCACGGCTACCACATCAAAGGGAGTGTCCAAGGACGTGACGAGCCGGGAGATTTCGCGCTTCACATTCGAAACGAGTGCTCCGGCCAGCCCCCGGTCGGGTGTCATTGTAACGATTTCGACGCGCTTGACCTCGCGGTCAGCCAAAAGCGGGTGCTCGCCGGCGCCGGAGCGTCCGGCAACATCCGCCACGATTGCCCGAATGTGCTCGGCGTAGGCGCGAGTCGCGCTGACGCGCGCCTGCGCGCGGCGCATGCGCGAAGCCGCCACCATCTGCATTGCCTTGGTGATCTGCGCCGTACTTTTGATGCTCTTGATCCGACGTCGAATCTCACGTCGTGATGCCATGCTCTATCCTTCGCGAGTGTCGCGCTCCGGTGGAGTGCTGTCGGTGAACTGCGACGTCTGCTTGAAGTCCTTGATCGCCTCGTCGAGCTTTTGGCTCGTCTCGTCGGACATCTTCTTGTCGTTGTTGATGGCGTCATTGATATCGGCGTGCGTCGCATCCATGAACTGATGGAAGTCAGTCTCGAACTGACTGATTTTGTTCACGGGCACGTCGTCGAGGTACTCGTTGCTGAGTGCGTAGAGGATCTCGACCTCGCCGGCCAAGCTCAGCGGCTGAAACTCCGGTTGCTTCAATACCTCGGTGGCGCGCTGACCGCGCTCCAACCGGGAGCGGGTGCCGGGATCGAGGTCGGAGCCGAACTGCGCGAAGGCCGCCAGCTCGCGGTACTGCGCCAGGTCGGTCCGCAAGCCCTTGGTCACCGACGACATCGCCTTGGTTTGCGCGTCGCCGCCCACACGGGATACCGACAGGCCCACGTTGATGGCCGGTCGCACGCCCGCGTAAAACAGATCCGACTCGAGGTAAATCTGCCCGTCGGTGATCGAGATCACATTGGTTGGGATGTAGGCGGAGACATCGCCCGCCTGCGTTTCGATGATGGGTAGGGCGGTCATCGACCCTCCACCGTTGGCCTCGTTCAATTTCGCGGCGCGTTCCAACAATCGGGAATGAAGGTAGAACACGTCACCGGGGTACGCCTCTCGTCCGGGTGGACGGCGCAACAGGAGGGAGAGCTGGCGGTACGCCCAGGCATGCTTGGAGAGGTCGTCGTAGACGATCAGTACGTCCTTGCCCTGCCACATCCAGTGCTCGGCCATGGCGCAGCCGGCAAACGGCGCGATCCACTGCAGGGCGGCCGGCTGGAACGCCGAAGCCGACACGATTACCGTGTATTCC
Organism: Chloroflexota bacterium; assembly: GCA_051004335.1. Classification (GTDB taxonomy): domain Bacteria; phylum Chloroflexota; class UBA5177; order UBA5177; family UBA5177; genus CAVSUG01. Next base: position 5,855 of record JBPCKK010000142.1, on the reverse strand, counting down.
ATTGCGCCGTGCTGCTCCAGCACCGCCGCAATTGACGCGACCTTCGCCTCTTTCTGGCCAACGGCAACGTAGATGCAGATCATATCCAGCCCGCGCTGGTTGATGATCGTATCGACCGCGATCGCCGACTTGCCGGTTTGGCGATCACCCAGTATCAGCTCGCGCTGACCACGTCCGATCGGGATGATGGCGTCAATCGCCTTGATTCCGGTCTGAACCGGTGTATCCACCGGCGAGCGCTCAACCACACCGGGCGCCAGCGTCTCTACTGGTCGGGTCTCGGTGGTCACTACCTCACCCTTGCCGTCAATCGGCCGGCCCAAAGGATCGACTACGCGACCAATCAGCGCGTCGCCCACCGGAACCTCGCCGATGCGCCCTGTGGTAGTGACTTCGGTACCCTCGGTGATGTCGGCGAACGGCCCAAGGATCACGACTCCCACGGTGTCCTCCGCCAGGTTGGAGGCGATACCGAGGACCGGTTGCCCGGTGTTGGGATCGGTGATCCCGCTGAACTCGACGAGTTCGTTGGCCAGCGCGCTTTGCAGTCCGTAGACGTGAGCGATTCCATCGCCCACATCAATCACCGTCCCCACATTCGTAGTGGACGCGCTCTCTTGAAAGCCCTCTATTTGTCTCTTTAGAATCTGTTCAATCTGATCGGCGCCTACGGCCATCGTTTGTTCTCCTGGGGATTCCCCTTATACCGCCATCTCCTGGCGCAGACGCTCGAGGCGTCCGGCCACGCTGGCATCAATTAAACGGTCACCAATTCGGACCACGATCCCGCCAAGTATGTGGGGATCGACATCGAAGCGCGCCTCCACGTGTTTGCCCGTGACTCTGGCTAGACGGCTCACAATGTCGGTCTGCTCCGTCTCATCGAAGTCACGAGCAACCGTGACCGTCGCCTCAAGGACTCCACGCTGGGCGCGATCCAGTTTCTGGAACGCATCGTAGATCGCCGGAACAAGGTGTAGCCGCTCGCGGGTGGCAAGCATGCGCAGCAGATTCATCACGTGCGGCTGCACATCAGGAAACACGCTCTCCAGACGACTCAGCTTGTCTTCACGGGTGACGTTCGGATCCCGGAAGAAGGGCAACGCATCTGGCGAGGCCAGAACCTGCGCTACATTGTCCAGGTTGCGCGACCATTCCTCGACCGTGTTGTCCTGCCGAGCAACGTCAAAGGCCGCCTGGGCGTAGCGGGTGGCAATGGCGGATGGTCGTCTCACCGGCCGTCCGCCAGGGTGGTCAGCGACTCATCGATGATTCGGCGATCGGCGTCGGCATTGAGATTCTGGCTCACCACCTGACCGGCGGCATCGATCACAATGTCCGCCGCGCGCTTGCGTAGAGCGATTTCCGCCTGCCGGCGTTCGTAGCCGATCTCGTCTTTCGCTTGCCCCACTATCCGTTCGTACTCCTGCTGAGCCCTCTGATGCATTTCTTCCTGGATAGCGCTACTAGTGGTCTGCGCCCTAGTCACAATCTGCTCGGCTTCCTCACGGGCCTGCAGTATGCTTTGTTGCGATTCCTGCTGGATGCGCGCCGCCTCCTGGCGGCTACGCTCCGCCGCCTCGAGCTGATGGCGAATGGTCGCCTCCCGCGCGTCCAAAGCGCCGGTCATTGCCGTCTTGATGGTGCGACCGCCGAGGAAACCGGGACGCCAGCGCAGCACGATCGCCACAAGAATGACGATGGCGACGATCTGGGCGATCCACCAGAAGATGTAATTGCCGGCCAGGACACTTCCGAGGACCACTACTGCAACCCCTCTCGCTGGATCACCGTCGCCGCAAGTTCGCGCACGCGCGGTTCGTTGTACGTCTGTCCGGTCACCGAGCTGGCCGCCTGCAGGGCGATGTCGACGATTCTGCCCTGCAAGGCGGCGGCCGACTCCTCACGTTCGCGCGAGATATCGGCCCGTGCCGCGTCTACCTGCTTTCGAAACTCGGCGGTTGCCTGGGACACCAGTTCGTCGCGTGTCTCATTGCCCTCGGCAGTTACCGAATCGATGCTCCGCTGAGCCTCTTGCCGCGCCTCGATCAGGACGCGGCGCACCTCCTGTTGGGCCTGCTCGGCCTCGTCGCGCCCCTCATTCGAGGCGTTCAACCCCTCCTGAATGAGGCGGTCGCGCTCTGCCCAGTGCTCGCGAATGGGGGTGAAGACCAGAACCTGCATGGCATACACCATCAGCAAAAAGATCACCAGCTCGACGACGAGGGTGGGAATGCTGATGCTAACGGGGCCGAGCATGCGCGGTTACGGCTTTCCGAAGAGCACGACCAGGCCGAACACCAGGGCGATAACGGCGTAGGCTTCGATGAGCCCGACCCCGATAAACATCCAGGTGGTCAGCAGCCCGCGCGCTTCCGGCTGGCGAGCCAGACCGGCAACGAGTTGCGAGGTCACCAGACCGTCGCCTACACCGGCGCCAATTGCGCCACCTCCGAGCATCAAACCAGCGCCAATATATGCGCCAATATCCTGTGAAGCTGCCACCTGTGTTGCCGCGGCCGCGAGAAACGAAAAATCGGTCACTCTATCCTCCCTCTACTATTCGTGTACCGGCTCACTCGCTATGGCCATGTATGCCACTGTGAGCACGGTGAAAATGAATGCCTGAATTGTTCCTACAAACACCCCATAGGCGACAAAGATCGCGTTCCAGAAGACAGTCACCGCCAAACCCACGTTCGGGGCCAGCAGATACGCCCACACAACAAGAAGCACCTCGCCGGCAAGGATATTGCCAAAAAGACGAAAGGAGAGCGTGAGCGGACGAGACACCTCATTAACGATATTGAGTACTACCGATAACGGATTCAGGATGATGCCGTACCAGCGTCCCGACCAGTAATGTCCTTTATATGACTTAAGGCCGCTGGTGCCGATGAAACGAATGTGCAACAGGATGAAGACCAGGATGGCGAGGGCAAACGTGGCGTTCACATCCGAAGTCGGTGAGTGCAGATAGGTAGGTATCGGGATCAGCCCAAGTAGATTGGAGATCCAGATAAAGAAGAACAGGGTCAAGGCGATCGAGGCGATGGAGCCCGGTTCCCGACCGAGATTCTCCGTGATGATGTTGTCCAGGAAGGACATGATCGCTTCGACGGCGTTTTGGATGCGCGACGGTGGTCCCGAGGTGACATGGGTACGGATGTAGAGCCCAACCGCCAGCAAGATGGCGCAGACCAGCAGGGTGAGCAGCACCGTATCCAGATGCAGATTCATTACGCTATTGGTCGGGCCAAGGATCTTGTGCTCCCCAATCGGCAGCGTAACTCCGAGAAAAGTGGGCAAGGAAACCATACTGCTCAACTCTCCATTGCGCCGTCGCCACGGCCGTGTGTCCAATAGAACGTCGCCAAGATCGCCAATTGCGCGGCGGCAAAGCCAGCGGCGGCGCTCACCGCCAGCGCCACGGAGAAGTGCACAAGAATTACCGTGGTCACACCAATGATCGTCATGGTGAGCAAGAGCCCAAGTTGCATGGCCATCATCGCTGTGCCCACGTTACCCATCACTGCCGCCATATCCACCCGTCGCGAGAGCAAAAGGCCATTAATCCAGGCCAAAACGGCGCCGACGGCCACTCCGATACCAATCGATTGGTACCCCAGACCTACTGCGGCGAGCCCGATGACAACAACAAGGCCCGGCGCGAGTGGATTCACGCGGCTGCGATTCAGCGCGCCCCAGCGATCGGCCAGCATTAGTTGGTTAATTCTCCCATTGCCAGTCGGTAGACCAGGTAAAAGCTCACAACAAATCCGACGACTACGCCGGCAATCAAGAACAGCGGCGCCGTGTGCAGGAGTCGATCAAGCACCAACCCGACCACCAGGCCAAGGATAATGCACGCCACGACGTACCCACCAATGATTCCAGCCAGCGCAACGCCGCCTCGCGGGCGGCGTTGTCCATTAGATGTCATTTGGGGAGACACTCGGCGCTCCTCTCCCACAACAATTTACCATGCGGCCAAAATCAGCGACAAACAGGGTGTCACTTTAGGACTCGGACGTGCGTTTACTAGGGTGAGACCGTGCTCAGTAGTGGCCGCCATGATGCGTGTGCCGCCGGCCCGTCTTGTATGAACAATGGAATTGGGGATTGTGAAATCGAACTGGAACGTGAAATCCAGCGGGGACACCGAAGCGGCAGAGCCGATGTTGCGGATCTTAGTGGGCTTCCAATCATGGGGGTCCTTGATGAGGAGGCACTGAATTCGCTTGCCGCCGTCACGCGGTGGCACGTATATCAGCAGCACGAGCCGATCGTGAGTCCGGACGACGAGGATCAGCGTGTCTTTATGATCGGCGCCGGACTCGCCCGCCTGTACGTACTGGGCGACGGTAGAGAGTTCACCCTGGACTTCCTCCGGAAGGGAGATATCCTTGATATGGCCCTCGCGCCTCCCGATTTTGCCGAGAGAATGGAGGTTCAGGCGGCGCGCGGCACAACGCTGGTCTTTCGGGCGCCGCGAGCCGTCTGGGTCACAACTGTGCTCGCTAATTCCGCCGCCGCCAAGCTGCTCCGCGAGCAAGAGTGTGCCCGCTACTGGAAATTGGCTCAAATCCTGGACGCGTTCGCCTTTCACAGCACGCGCTCCCGGTTGGCGCGCATTCTGGGCATTCTCGCGATCGCTACTCCGGGCGAACGCCTCGACTACACCCACGAGGAGTTAGCTCAGTTGAGCGCGCTCCCCCGCTCGGAAGTGTCAACGTTCATGTCTGAGTTCCGTACGCGGGGATGCATCGAATACGGGAGGCACGACCACGCGGTGAGGGTGCTCGACGTTGAGGCACTCAGGAATCTGTAGTCAGGTGTGGCAGATTGTCGGAAGTTCGACACATTTCATGTCGGAATTCTAACGTCCATTTAGACTGCCACAACGGTAGAGTAGGGATCAGAGCCGCCCGGGCGACGGGCGGAGTAGGACAAACATGCATGATTCGTACCTTTAATGCGGCGTTGATTATAAGCATCGTGCTCCTGATTACCGCTATTCTGATCCAACACCATGCAGCCGAGAGCGCCCGGGGCTCCTCCGTTCAAGGCCCGCGTTTGTTGCTGGGTCCACAGCTGAGCTGCGCGGAAAGGCCACCTGCTGTCCTTGCGGACCTGATAGAGCTTGCGCCTGGTCACTCAACATCTGAGTTGGCCGCCACCGGCGATCGATTTGCCCAAGCAATCGTGCCGAAGCAGCGTGATCTCGGGTTCGAGCGCGCCGCGCTCTCGTCGCCCGAACGTAACGGGCTCCTCGTCGTTCGCCCTGCCGTCGCCGGCGAGACCTTGAACCTTGCTCCCCTGCACAGATCTCTTGCCGTGCGTTCAGTTCGATCGATTTATTCCAAGAGTGCTATCCCAGCTTACCGATCCTGCGATTACCAACTGGCGGATAGCGCGGGCGCTACAGCACTGCTGCACACAGCGGAACGTGCGCTCATTAGCCGAGGCTACGTCACCCAAGCCCAGGTCGCTGCCCCTTCCACGACTTTCTACGTCTCTGACGATCCCTTTACTCCAGGAAGCGAATTTGTCACCGTGGTGCTCTCCAAGGGAGTTTCTAACGCGGCCCTCGCTACTGGCGCGAATCCTCCGGTATCCAGCAACCTCACGCCGGTGGTGGCAGCGGTCGACGCGCCCACGATGACTGTGACCGCGACAGGCTTTGCCAATTGGTATGCCGGTCAGTAGGGCGCTGCCCCGGCGAAAAGCCAGCGAATGGAAGGTGAACGCACAGATTAACCGATCGATCGCGGTGACGCTGGCGACGTGGGCGTAGGTGAGGGTCATGCTTCCAGTGGCCAAAGCAGAGTCACAGGCGTCCGGACATATTATGC
>JBPCKK010000141.1:0-7871 GCA_051004335.1 Chloroflexota bacterium | reverse complement strand
CTTGTAGACCAGCGAGAAGCAGCAACGCCACAAATGGCGTGGTCTTCCAGATGTCCACGGCGCACACTGACCAAAACGAGGTGCTGTTCTGGGCTAACCAGGCCTGTCCGTTACCAGTGAGGATGTGGTGGCTTGCCGGCAGGAAGGTATTGATCAAGCCACCTATGCGGAAGTAGAGCAGGTCGTTGACCACACCGGAGGTCTGGTTGAACATGAACTTCCACATCTGCGCGGAGACCACGGTGATCACCGCCCAGGGGATGAGCATGGCCGCGCGGGTGAGCCCTCGCCCCCGAAAATTGGAGTTCACTACCAGGGCCACGATCAGGCCCAGGATAAACTCGAAGATCACGGTAACTATGGCAAACTTGACGGCGACCCACACGGAATCGCGGAAGGCAACGTCCTTCAGGAGATCGCTGTAGTTCCTCAGGCCAACGAAGCTGGTCGGCGTTGGGCTGTTGAAGCGCGCGTCGGTCAGACTCTGGTAGACCACCTGGATCAGCGGCCAGACGGCGATGATGGCAACCACAATTAGCGTGGGGGTGAGCATGAACCAGGCAAGGCGTGCCTGCCTTGCTTGCAAGGTTATCGTCCGCCCTCGCTTGGGTTGCTGTGCCGCCACCACGGGGCGAACTTGTGGAATGGATTTACTCATGGTAGGTCCAACTCCGGGAGTGGAGGCACAGCGTCCTCCACTCCCATTAGCTTGGCAGAAACAGTTACGAGCCCGTCAGGCGATTAAGTTGCTGGCCGGTGGCGGGCAGTACACTCGAGGGCGAGCTACCGTTCTCGATCTGGCTTACTGCTTGCCAGAAGAGGTTGGATCCCTGGTTGTACTTGACACCCAGGAACTTGGAGGGACGAGTTACGCGTATCGCGTTGGCCGTGGTGGCCAGGAACGGCTCGGCGGCAACCACGGAGGCCTGCTTGTTCAATGATGGAATGGACGGCACAAAGCTGCCGACCACGGCGCGCCAGGTCTCAACCTGCGGGCTAGTCAGATACTTGACCCAGGCAGTGGCGGCGCCGGGGTGCGAGGAGAACTTGCTGACGCCGAGCTGCCAACCACCAACGGTTGCCGTCGACTGCTGCCCGGGCTGATGGGGAAGTGCAGTTACAGCCACCTTCCCCTTCACCTTGGGCTGTTGCTGTGCCACGGCAAAGGCGTATGGCCAGTTGCGCATGAAGGCGGCATCACCGTTGTTGAAGGCGTTGTCGGACTCAACCTCGGTATAGGTTGTCACGTCCTTCGGGCTGATGCTACCCACCCAACCCTGCACCATGCTCAGCATGGCCGTTGCCTTGGGATTATCCAGGTTGACTTTTCCGTTCTGGATCCAGTTGCCGGCGCCGGCCGAGGTCAGCCACTCCGTGGCATCACAGGTGAGGCCTTCGTATGGCTTGCCCTGATAGACAAACCCGTAGAACGCCTTGTTCGTCTTCTGTTCGCCGGCCTGGATCTTCTTGGCATCGGCCGCCATCTCGGCCCAAGTGGCCGGTGGCGAGGCAATGCTGTACTTCTGAAGTAGATCCTTGCGGTAGTACAGCATGCCGAAGTCGCTAAACCAGGGTACGGCGACAAGGTGGCCGCCAACTGTGTCGTTGGTCACGATGCTGGGGTAGTACTGCTTGATCGTGCTGCTCATCGCTGGGCTGAGATTGAGGAGATCCGGACCAAACGAACCAGGCCAGATCACATCAAGCATCATCGCGTCAATCTTGTTGGATTGCGCCGTGAACAGCCGCTGGTAGGTGGAGTATGCAGCGTTCGAGTCCGACGGCTTGATCACGATGTTGACGTTGATACCGGTCTGCTTGGTGAACTTCTGAGCGGCGGCAATGTCCATATCATGGCCAATGCCGATGCCGTCACCATAGTACGTAATGGTCTGTCCGCTGTACTTCTTCGCGGCTGACGCGTAGGGGTCAGACGGCGGCGGCTTGGTAACGTCCTTGGGTAAGGCGCCGCTAGGGTTCACTTTAGTCGCCTTGGTGGCGGCAGGCGTCGGCGCATTGCTCGAACTGCTGCCACAGGCCGCGAGGACGGGTGCGACCAGAGCAAGGGTTGCCACGATTCCGGGAAGTCGTCGATTCATCCAGGTTGCTCCTTTCAGACTGTCCGGCCGAGGCGCAGAAATTTGACTACTTCGACCAGCTTTCCCGTCCGTGACATCCTCCACGCCACGTTCGGGTCAGTATGCGCGTCACCGGTACTGCCTCTACTATGGAACAAGAGCGCTCAAACTTCAATGTTTCCGTTTATTTCCATCATCATTCCCACCCGCAACCGCGCCGAGTTGCTCTCCCGCCTGCTCGATTCGTTGACCGCCGTGCGGTATCCCCGCTGGGAGGCGATAGTAGTAGACGACGGTTCAACCGATGGGACAGCGGATGTCGTCGCCCAAGGACAGGCCTCGGGCCTGCCTCTTCTCTACGTGTATCAAACGTGGAGCAAGATGGGAGCAGCGCGCAATCGTGCCATGGAGCAGGCGCACGGAGAGATCGTCGCATTCACTGACGATGACTGCCTGGTTTCTACCGGTTGGCTGGAGGCGATCGCCGCCGCGTTCACCGCCAATCCCGAGGCGCTCGGCGTTCAGGGGAAGACACTGACCGAGAGAGCAACGATGACACCCTTTACCCGGCAGATCGAGCAACTCGAGGGCGGCCAGCCGTACCGTACCTGTAATGTGGCCTACCGTACGAACATCGTGTGCGACCTCGGCGGTTTCGATCCACACCTTATCCGCGGGGAAGATGTGGTCCTGGGTCGGCAGGTTTCAGAGCGCGGACCAATTGTGTTTGCGCCCCAGGCGGTGGTCATCCACCCACCCCGTCCTAAGGAGTGGGCCGACCGCGCCGCCTGGCGCACCCTCCTAGAGAGTGAACTCCACTTCCGGCGTACCTATCCGCGCTATGCTCCCGACCGCTCGGCGACGCTCTCGCTGCAGCGTCCGGAGCACGTGCTACTTCGCTGGGTGGTGTTACCGGTTCGCCGCTACTGGCGCTGGCACTATGCCTACTTTCGTCGCGAGCCCCGCGCCTATCTGCGCCACGTTCCCCTCATCATCCGTGAGAAGATTGCGCTGTTTAGCCTGCTGCCATTTTTGCTGTGGGGGTGGTTTCGAGGTTCACGACGCCGGTGAGGCGTTGCCAGTCGTGGATAAGACAGTGTCGTGGCGATACGGAAAGGTCTTGGTTGGGCAGCGTGGCCGCTGCGGCGGCTGGCCGGCACTCGGGCACGGCCACTACCGGGCGTAAGGGGGGTGAAGTGACGGATTTTCCTCTGGTCAGCGTGGTGGTGCCTACACGGAATCGCGCGGTCTCTCTGCGGGAACTGTTGGGCGCCCTGGCGGCGCAGCGGTATCCACAAATTGAATTCGTCATTGTTGATGACGCCTCCAGCGACGAGACGCCGGATATTCTCCAGACCTGGAAGGGAGAAGGGCGTGTAGCTCTACGCTTGGAAACGCCGGGAGGCAGCTACGCGGCCCGGAACCGAGGATGGCGAGCGAGCCGGGGGAAGATCGTGGCCTTCACCGACGACGATTGCCTCCCCGCGTGTGAATGGCTTACCGCATTGGTCGAAGCACTACGCGATGACGCGGTCATCGGCGTCCAGGGAAAAACGCTGGCCGGCCCAGGAACAATCACGCCGTTTACCCACCAGATTCAGCAACTCACCGGCGGACCGCCGTACCGCACGTGCAACATTGCCTACCACCGGACGGTACTCGAACGCCTCGGCGGGTTTCGAGACGACTTGCGCTGGTACGCCGACAATCTGTTTGGGCTGGAGGCGCGCCAGCGGGGACCAATCGTCTTTGCCCCGGCGGCGCTGGTGCACCATCCACCTCGGCGGCGAGAGTGGCGGAATCGGAAAGACTGGCTGGCGCGTTTTGTCGCCGATGCCGAACACCGGCGGCAGCTTGCGCGTCTGGACCAGGAACCGGCTCTCCCTCCTGGTTTACTGCCCGTCCTGCTCTGGATCCTCCGACCGCTCGTCAAGCAATCATGGGCCCACACGCGCTACCTCCTCCGCCATCCACAGCGCTACCTGCATTCCCTGGCGCCAATGCTGCGCGAGAAAACCGAACTACTCGCCGCGCTGCGCGTGCATTACCAGGCGAGCGAGGAACACTCCACGCTGCCCGACTTGCCGGACGCTCCGTTGGTTTCGGTTGTGGTGGTCACTCGCCACCGTCCTCACCTGCTCGCCGGCGCTCTGGCCGCCGTGTACTGTCAGACCTGGGCCAATCATGAGATCGTGGTCGTCGATCACGGTCCAGCCGAGGAGACGCGCCGTGTTGCCGAGCAGGCAGGCGCGCGCTACGTCACGGCCGAAGGAACACTGGGAGCGGCGCGCCAGGTGGGTGTGAACGCCGCCCGTGGCCAGATCATTGCCTTCACTGATGATGATTGCTTACCGGCGTCCACCTGGCTGGCGACCATGATTGACACCTTCCGCTCAGCACCCTCTCTCTGGGGACTGCAAGGACGCACCACGGCAGAACCAGGAAGCCCGGTGGCCCACACCGTCCAGATTTCGCGGCCCAATTCGCTTTATCAGACCTGCAACATGGCCTACCGGCGCGAGGCACTGGAACAGGCAGATGGCTTTGACCAGCGCTTCATCGGCTGGTTTGAGGATACCGCTTTGGGCGTCCGTGTGCGTCGACGGGGCACAATCGGTTGGGTACCGGAGATGGTGGTCATTCACCGTGCTGTACCCCGCCACCCGCTCGACCGCGCGGCATGGCGCCGTCTGCTGGGTGATGAGCGGCTGCTAGCCCAGGCGTACCCCAGCTTTTACTGGCGCACCCGTGGACCGGGGTGGTTGCTGACCACGATTGGTCGCTGGCTGGTTGGCTCGCCAGCGAAGACGCTTTTGCAGGCCCGAAAATACGCGCGCGGTAATCCAGCGGCATATCTCTGTCTCGTGCGCTCTCTATTCGCTGAACGCCGAGCCTTATTGGCCGCTCTTGCTGACGTCCTCAGCGAGCCACGCAAGTAAGTACAGAAGCCTGTTCATCCTCCCGTCGCGTCGGGACCCCTAAAACAGGTGCGCATAGACATGCAGCGCAAGCAAGGCAACCACGAGGAGCACCAGGACCACCACCGCCCAGACAATGGTCTGGATCAGTTGACTGGCGGCCATGACATTGCCGACCGGATCGTCGGAGTGCACGTAGCGTGTGGCCGGAGCTGATTCCACCACCCGAGTTGGTTCCTCCACACGGCGCTCCACCACGCGTTCGGGCACGGTAGGATCATCGTTGGCGACCACGCGCTCGTCTTCGTAGGTCATGACTATTGCTCCTCTAGAACAGGTGCAGCGCACTATGGAGAATGATCACCAGAGCAACTGCGATGATCAGAATACAGATCAGGAATATCAGCATCATCTGGGTACTGGAACCGCCGCCCGTCGTCCGCTCTTCAATGATCGGCATGCTTGCGTCTCCTAAAACAGACCAGCGTAACGGTGCAAAGCATACAGGCCAACGACCAGCAGAACCAGCACAACAATGGCCCAGACGATAACCTGAATCAGGGTTGCCGCCCCGGTCGCGGCAGCGGCTCCGTTATCCTCCGTGTGTACAATTCTCTCTTCAGGCATGATCTATTCCTCCTCAGGAACTCTGTGTACTTGGTTCGCTCCCACGCGGGGGACCGTCTCAACGTCGAGCATGTCCGGCTCCAACCGAAAGTTGTGCAGATATCCTTGCATCGCGGCAATCATGATGTCGTTCATGCTGCGGTTTTCTATGGCTGCCTTCACCCGCAGCTTGCGGTGGAGACCTTCCGGCAACTCAACCGTTGTTTTGGTCATCGGCGCCTACCGTACTTCCGTGGTTCCATCACTCTGTATTTCTGTCATTATGTGTTCATTGTGCACATTCCGTGCCACGCTTGCGGAAGACCGACGACAATAGAGATAAAGGGGCAGTAATGGATGATGTGACCCATGACGCGGACCAGCCGCCAGGGCGCGATCCAGAGCGAGACGCGCGTATTCTTGCCCTTCGTGATGGAGGGGCAACGTGGGCGGAAATTCAGCACACATTCGACCTCACACGGCAGCAGGCACGGTACTGTTACCAGCGTGGAAAGCGAGTGGTGCGGCGAGCGGCTCGCCGGTCCACTTAATTTCTAGCTAATGCCGACTTAACTCTCCGTTAATTCCATCGTGCTATGGTGCTCACAAGTTCATACGACAAATACGATCACGCGACAAGGCGACCTGAGGAGGACCCGTTGAAGCGACCCTGCTGTGCAAAATGTGGTGGAAAACTCGTGTGCGAGGCATATCCCCTGGAAGACATGCTCGTGAGCAAGTGCTTTGTATGCGGGAAGATTGCCGCCTACCGCGAATTGAGTCGCGAGGAGTCCCGACGGCTCTATCGCAGAGTTGACCAGCCGGCCGCTGCTGCCCAACCTCTGGCATCATAACCAAATTCGACAGTACCCTTGCCGACAGTACCCTTAAGGAGCACGGCTCGCCGTGCTCCTTTTTACGTATGTGAACCGTAGACACCGCCGGTAAGATCACCTAAGATAGCCTGAGATAAGCGCACGGAGGGAATCAGTGGAGCATGCAGTCGTAGCGGGCGGCGCCGGCTTTATCGGATCGCACCTCTGTGCCGCCCTGCTGGATCGCGGACTATCCGTAACAGCCGTGGACAATCTCTCCACGGGATCAACGCGCAACCTGGTTGCCTTGCGGCAGCATCCTGGGTTCACGCTGCTGGAACACGATGTAGTGCAACCACTGCCGACTCTCCGGCCGGTCGACTTGCTCTATCATCTTGCAAGCCCCGCCTCGGTGCCGGACTATCTCTCCCGTCCGCTGGCAACCCTGCGCGTCAACAGTCTGGGTACTCTAAATCTGCTGGAACGGGCTCGTGAGGACGGGGCGCGTTTCCTGTTCGCTTCGACCTCCGAGATTTACGGTGACCCGTTGGTTCATCCCCAACCGGAGACCTATTGGGGCAACGTCAGTTCGACCGGGCCACGGGCGTGCTACGACGAAAGCAAGCGCTTCGGGGAGACGGCCACGCTGACCTATCAGGCAACCTACGGAATGAATGCCCGGGTAGTACGTATCTTCAACACGTACGGTCCACACTCGCGCCCCGATGACGGCCGTATAGTGCCCAATTTCATCACGCAGGCTCTATGCGCCGAGCCGATTACGGTATACGGCGACGGAAGCCAGACCCGCAGTTTCTGCTACGTGTCCGACTTGGTCGCCGGTCTGATTGCATCAATGACGGCGCCGCGCACGACAGGAGAGGTAATAAATCTAGGTAACCCCGATGAGTACACGGTGCTCCAGTTTGCCGAACTCATAGCTCGCGTGGTGGGGACTGACGTCGGTGTTACGCGCCATCCGTTACCAATCGACGATCCCACGCGGCGCTGTCCGGATATAACCAAGGCGAAACGCTTACTGGGCTGGGAGCCCGAGATCGATCTAACCGTGGGGTTGGAGCGAACGATTCACTGGTTCCGAGACCTGCTCCAGGCGCCTGTCGAAGTACAGTAGCCGGCGTCAATCAGGGGCGATCATCGTCGGTTGAATTGCCCGCCCCACATCCACGGCCTGCGCGCGGGCCACACCGCGGTAGTCGAAGCCCAGGGCGTTCATACGCGCCGGATCGTACAGGTTCCGTCCATCGATGAAGACGTTACCCCGCATACGTCGACGCAACGCTACCAAGTCCAGATCACGAAACTCGTTCCACTCGGTCACGAGGATCAGGGCATCGGCGACAGCGCCGACACCCAACGGACACAGACAAAAACAGACACCTCAGGTAACGACTCCCCTACTTTCCCGCGCAGCCAGACCATCGACCACCCCC
>JBPCKK010000140.1:0-24568 GCA_051004335.1 Chloroflexota bacterium | reverse complement strand
ATCCGAATCATCATCAAGGACTGGCGGTGGCAATCGGGTTGAGCATCATCGTCCTCATTCTCATCTCCTACGGGCTCACCTCTTGGTACTCCCGGTATGCGCCGCGTCGTGTACAGCGAGGGCTCGGCGCGCTCATTGGTCCGCTGATGCGCATCTTCTCTCTTCACACGCGATCCCGGCAACGGTATCCGTCAAGCGAAATCGCGCCGTATTTCATCGTGAACGGACGACCGCCCGACACGCCGGAGTACGAGCAACTGCAGGGGGACGGCTTCGAGGAATGGCGACTCGAGGTGTACGGCCTTGTCGCGCACCCGCGCTCGTTTAGCCTAGCGGAGGTGCGAGCCCTACCGAAACAGACCCAGACCACCGTGCATCACTGCATCCAGGGGTGGAGCGGCATCGCGGAGTGGGGCGGCCCACCGCTGAGCGCGATCCTAGAACAGTGCCAGCCACTACCAACAGCGCGCTACATGATCTTCCATTCGTACCAGAATGATACTTCGGGGCGGCCCTTCTATGAGGCGCTGGATATCCGGCTGGCCTTGCACCCCCAAACCATGCTCGCCTACGAGATGAACGATGCGCCGCTGACCGTGCCCCATGGCGCTCCGTTGCGTCTGCGGGTGGAGACGTTGCTAGGCTTCAAAATGGCCAAGTGGCTGTGTGCCATCGAGTTCGTGGCAGACTACCGCGACATCCGCGACGGGCAGGGCGGCTCACGCGAGGACAACATGTACTACGAGCAATCGGTCAGCATCTGATCCACGACCGTCGTCGCCAAAATGGGCACAGCGCGCGTATAACGACTGTACTGGCGGCGCCAAATGGTCCTCGAGAAGTCAAGGAAGCAGGTGACAGGTGAAGAGCGACGAAAGTACGATTATCGACCGGCGTCCATGGCGAAGCCTCAAAGTCTATGCTGGAGGCGCCGGTAAGAGCGAGCGGAGGTACAACCAATGACCCCGGATTTTATGAACGCACCCGCACATTACTTTCACGCGGGTTTCATTCTCATCTCGGTGGCCAATCTGATTGTCATCGCCCTGATGGTGCTGGTATTCATCCTGGCCGTCGTGCTGCCCTTCCCGGGTGGCCAAAGGCGCGAACGATGAGCCTGACCAGAAGTGTCCAGCAAAAACTGAGCGAAACACTCCCGTACGAAGAGCTGTTGCCGGACGAGCAACCGGCATATGTCCATAGCTATGTCTATCTCTTCGGTATCGCAACACTGGCCAGCTTCATCCTGCTGATCGTCTCAGGCATCGTCCTCGCGGCGTTCGGCCCACAATGGTGGCACTTCTCTACCGTGGGTCACTTCCTGAATAGCGTGCATTACTGGTCAGTGCAGTCGTTCTTCTTTTTTATGGTGGTGCACCTCTGGGCAACGTTTTTCCAAGGAGCGTGGCGCGACGGTCGTGGCCTCACTTGGGTCGCCGGCGTCATCACCTTCCTGGCATCGATCCTGACCGCCTTCACCGGGTACATCTCACAGCAAAACTTCGATGCCCAGTGGATCGCGGTGCAGGGGAAGGACGCGCTGAACTCCGTCGGCGTCGGCGCGTTTTTCAACGTCCTCAACTTTGGTCAGATGTACGGCTACCACATCTTCATCCTGCCGCTGGTCGTGGGCGCACTCATCTCCGTGCACTTGGTTCTGGTGCGCATGCGCGGCGTCGTGCGGCCGTACGATGATGCCGGCGTTGCACCGGAGGCGCCCTCATGATGACGCGGAAGAAGCTGTATTACCGGGATGTTCGCATGGCGCCCTACGACCTGGTGAAAGAGTTTCTGGTGGCGATGGCGGTCGTGACGGTCCTGGTCCTTGTCGTGTCGCTCGTCCTGTCGTCACCGGATGAACCGCCCGTCACCATTCAGGGTGTGGCGCAGGGAGCGCCACAGACCTACGTCCAAACGAGCCTCGACTCGCTCGACGGCAACAGTCCCGTCGCCGGCTACGGCCCGCCATACAACAACGGCGCCGGCTCCGTGCAGTCCATCGGCCCGGTCTCGTTGCAGCAGCTGTTCGGGATTCGCATTCCGGTTGACACGGCACAGGCCTTTGTCCTGGGGCCGCTCTCGCAAACCGCAGCCACCAATCCGACGCTCATGGGCGCACTTGCGCGGTTTACCGCTGCCTCGGCCACCCAACAAGCCGCCTGGGAGGATGCGTACGGGAAGGCCCTCGCCAAAGGTAAGGAGAGCCCGCCAAACCTCAGCGTGCCGCCTTGTGCCTGTGGGCCGGTGGCGCCCATGATGACTGCGCTGCTGAGGATGGGGCAGAGCGGGGCCATGGACGGTCTGCTGCTGACGAGCGGTCACTTCTACCAGACCGACTACACCAGGCCACTGCTCTTCATGCAGAACAACGCGGTGGCGGCCAAGGCAGCACATTTCAATCTGCTGGGATCAACGTGGGGCGTGATGAACGAGACGGGGAACTACCCCGGTCAGGCATGGCTCTGGCTCTACACGATGCTCTACCAGATCCCGCCGTATACCACGGCGTGGGCGGCCAACACCGATGCACTGGCGATCGTGACGATCAGCATCTTGACACTGATCCTCATGTTTCTACCCTGGATTCCTGGTCTCAACCGGCTTCCTCGCTATCTCAAGGTCTACCGGCTCATCTGGAAGGATTACTACCGGGAACAAGGAGACGCCGCGCGATCCATGACACCGGTGTCTGAACAAATCAAGCCCCCGTTGGAGGTGTAGCCATGGAAATGCAGGCGATCCGTCATCATGCTCTGGTCCTCATCTCGACAGTGGCCGGCATCGCCGGCATGGGAATCGTATTCGGAGGAGCGATGCAGGGGAACCTCCACACGATGGCGCAGGGCGCTCCCCTGCTCCTACTTGGCCTCTGGTGGTCCGGGCGTGGGTTAGGCCGCAGCATGCTGGCCGGCCGAGCACGCCGCTCTTGCGGCTCGCCATACCGTGCAGCTTCAAGAAAGGATAGACACCCATGACACCGATACACCTCCTCTTGGCGACCGACGGCTCGAGGCCGTCTATTGAAGCGGCGCGTATGGTGCGCGATCTCGTGAGCCCTACCGCGCTATCGCGCGTCACGATACTCGCGGTGGTGGCGCCAATCACTGCTATGCCCTTTTACGCGTTCGCACCGTATGGCGGCGGTGGTTTCCTTTCCCAGGATGCCTGGGACGACGTGGCCGCAGCTGCGGAGAAGGCGGCTGCGGACGCGGTGCAACGTACGATCGAGGAGTTGAACACGAGCACGCCTGTCGAGTCCGTTGTTCGACGCGGCTCACCTGCCGATGAGATCGTGCGATACGCCGAGGAGCATGGCGTTGGGCTCATTGTCATGGGCAGCCGTGGCTGGGGGGAGATGCACGCGGTCCTGCTGGGAAGCGTGTCGGAACGGGTGTTGCATACCGCGCCGTGTCCAGTACTGATCGCCCGACCGACGGCGACACACGCCGCCTGAAAAGCTTCATGGGACAACCATCGCAGCGTGGCTGCTGTATTTCCCTCAGGTACTGTCGATTATCTGAGGTATCGGCACGAACCCTGCGGGAATCATAGATGACAAGGAGCAGATCAGAATGAGAGGAAAATTGATCGCCGAAGATGGCGAGAAAACCTATGCGCTCATCTTTGATGCGGGTGACGAGGCGGCGTCGGGCTTGCTCGACTTTGCCAAAGAGCACGGTCTGGCCGGCAGCCACTTCACGGCTATCGGCTCATTCAGCCGCGCCATTCTCGGCTACTTCGATCTGGACATCAAGGAGTTCAAGAAGATTCCTATCGATGAGCAAGTCGAAGTGCTCTCTCTGGTTGGCGACATCGCGGTCAAAGACGGAGAGCCGATTGTCCACGCTCATGTAGTCGTAGGCAAAAGTGACGGCACAGCGTGGGGCGGGCATCTGATCGAAGGTCACGTCCGCCCCACGCTGGAAGTCATGCTGGTTGAGACCCCGGCTCATCTCCAGCGTCACTACGATCCGGAAACGGGTCTGACACTGATCCGGATCTAGAGGGATTCGTCACGATGCGCATGTGATCGACACCGGACCGGGAATATGACCGCTTTCATCGTCGAGCAGACCGTGCCCCTTCAGCTGGTGCGCATCAAGCTCGCACTGACCACCCACTCCTGTGGGAGCTTTCGTGACAGCGTGACGTGGTGATGGACTTGACGATCTGGAGAGCGCTAGCTTCCGGCTGAACTGCCTTCGTCCAGCACAAAGGTCACCAGCAGGTGCACCTCCCAACCGGAGATCTGACCATTCTCCACCACGACGCGTTGTTCCTTGACCCAGGCTGCCTGCACGTTACGCAGAGTCTGGGTAGCCCGCTCGATGCCCTCCTTGATCGCATCCTCAAAGCTTGTCCGAGACAAAACACTAATCTCGCTGACTCGAGCCACAGTCATTGCATACCTCCTTGCGAAGCCGTCGTCTTCTTGGCTCATTGTAAGCGGTTGCTGGGTCAGTTCGGCTCGGATAGGGATGCCACCATCGCGCTCATCGTAGCCGGCGTGGCACTATCTGTTTCCTGTGCCAAGTCGATGGGCAAGCAGCTTGCGTGTGCGTGAACGCCGCTACGTGGCTCCCTGCCGGTGTGAGCTTGATGAAATAGCGAGAATCTATCTCGATCCACTCCCGGTGCTGAAGATCGGTCAATACGTCTTCAATCAGTGGACGGTCTCGCCTGAATTCCGCGCCGTCGCTGTAGCCGAGTTGCCCTTCAAGATCCTCTTCATTCGCGGGACTCCGGCCATCCTGCTCGAGTGCGTACAATGCCTCCAGCACGGCAACATGGAACCGGTCGAACTCCTGGCGAACCGCCATGTCGACTTCGAACAGATCTTCGACGAGTGGAATGGCAACTTGGCGCACTTCCGCGTCATCGACCGGAGGCGGCTGGCCAGCGCCCTCAGACGGCATTGGTGTGTCTGGCATTACGTTCTCCTCGTGCACGGCAAGACGGCGCCAATCATTCAGGCAGAAGTCAGAGCGCCGGCCGGTGCTCGGTCACGGATCATCTCTGCCCATGACTGCTGTGCGTCGTCGTTGACCATGAGCGCGGCACGCAGCACGTGGTCCTTGGCGTATGTAATTGTGAATGGCGTTTCCAGAGGGCTGCGAGCCGGGGGTTGCATGGCAGTGTCATCCCATCCGAGCGGGTAGCCGATAAGGTGCAACGTGAGGTCAAATATATCGCTGTAGAAGGACGCGACTTCATTGAACGAGGTAGGATGACCCGCCAGGGTCCTACCGACCGCATTCCCCTGGTCGATCGCGCTGTCGAAGTGCTCCACATGGACGTGCCCGATGACCGGATCGGGAAAATTCGCTATATCCCCGATCGCATACACGTCCGCATGGGTGGTGCGCAGGTACGTATCGACCTGCACGCCGTGGTCCACCGCGAGGCCGGCGTCTTCCGCCAGTTTGGTGTTGAGAATGGCTCCAATCCCGGCGACCACCAGGTCAGCCGGCAGGGTCTCACCGTCGTCCAGCACCACTGATTGCACGCGTGTGTCACCCTCCAGAGCGACAACCTTGTGCCCGAAGCGGAAATCGACACCCTTGTTCGTATAACACGATTGAACAAACGCGGCCACGGTGTCAGGGACGAGTGTGGGCCAGATGCGGGGGCCAACTTCGACGACGGTACAGTGCACTCCCCGCTGTGTCAGGCTTGAAGCAACCTCCATGCCGATGAACCCAGCGCCGATGATCACCGCGTGGCGCGCCGATTGGGAGTCCGTGCGCAATTGCTCCGAGCTCGACAGACTGCGAAGATAATGGATCCCCTGCAGGTCGCTGCCGGGGATACTCAGGTGGCGAGGGTGAGCGCCGGTTGCCAAGACCAACGTGCCGAAGCCAATGCGACCGCCATCAGCCAACTCTATCTGTTTTGTGGCAAGGTCAAGCGCATCGACCGGCGTAGCGAGACGAAGGTTGATGCCCTTGTCCTCGTAGAACTGAAGCGGGTGGACGAATACCGCCTCCAGCGCCGTGTCGCCGCGCAAGTAATCTTTCGATAGCGGGGGGCGATTGACCGGTGGATTGCGATCCGCCGAGATAATGGCGACGGTTCCCGTGCCGCCGACCTGCCGGTACCTCGCAGCGGCAGTTGCGCCCGCCACGCCACCGCCCACAATGACGATATCAAATGTCTCCATGTTGCCCTCCACGCCTCTGTGCTGCCATTATAGGTGCGTTGCGCCCATGTCGCGCGTTGGTCGCTCTCCACGCTCTCATGTAGGGGAGACTGTCGGTATGGTAAGAAAAGTCAGGCAGAGGTGAGCTCCATGTGTGAAGAGTCGATAGACAATCACAAGGCCGTTGAGGAGGCAAGCGGGGCAGGTGTGCCGCCGATCGAGGACCTCTTTAGCTTCGACGAGGATCGGATCGACTTCATGAGCGCCCAATCCTTCCCGGCGAGCGATCCGCCTCCGTTCCAGTCGACCACTGTCCCGCCGGAGTCATCGAGAGAAAGGGACAAGCGCGCCGGTGACGAGAGCGACGGCAACGGCTCGTGAGGAGAGCGGCGGACAAGCAGGGTAGAAGCTGGGGTGCGATTGGCTGATGCAGAAGGTTAGTCCGTAGGCGTAAACGCCACGATACTACCCGACGTCGTGACGTAGAACTGGCCCTGAGGGCTGCGAAATACGCCGATAACGCTCCACGGCGTCCCGCTTCGGTAAATAATTTCATCTGATACAACCTGATCGTCGTTGTCGCCCCCGAGTGTCAGCTTGTGTACTGTGCCTTCGTTGTAGCTACCGAAGTAGTAATCCCGACCGACAAACATGCCCTGAACCGGCGTGATTGTCGGGGAGTACGTTTTGATTGGATCGACGAACCGCTTGTCGTGGGCGATCCCGGTCACCGTTGGCCACCCGTAATTCCCGCCCTTCTCGACAATATCGATCTCATCATCCGTATCTGGTCCCTCTTCATTCACATACAGCTTGCCGGTCTCCGGGTGAACCGCAATGCCAAAAATGTCTCGGAAGCCGTAGGCGTAGACGGGAGATCCCGGGAACGGGTTATCCGCCGGGATGCTGCCATCCGGATTGATACGCAGTAGCTTTCCACCTAAGGACTTGACATCCTGGGCGAGCTCAGGGTCATCGCACTCCCCATTTCCGATATACAGGGTGCCGTCCAATCCAAATGCCAGAACCCCTCCATCGTGAAACCTGCCGCCGGGCATGCCGTCCAGAACGACTTCCTGTCCACTGCCATCCTTCCGGATCCTGACGACGCGGTTCTCGATGGCGCCGTTGGAGGCCCGATGGGTGTAGTAACAGTAGATGAGACCGTTGCTGTCGAAGTGAGGATCGAGCGCGATCCCCGTGAAGCCGGACTCGTGATTGCCAATCAGCGCAACCACGGGGAGTTCGGTGATGAGGCGGGCCGAGTCCGGATCCTTCTCGATCCTCTTGAAATCTATCTCCCACAACCTACCGGTAATGCGTTCGCTCAGGTACGCTATGCCACTGCTGGCGAACGCCAACGTTACCGGAAACCCGGGAACATCTAGCGGTTTGGTCAACATGAAGTCACCTCGTCTGTTTTGTCTATTTTATCGGGTGAGTGAGAACCGAGAGCTGGGTATACGAGCGCAGTGTCTACTTCATTGGAAAGAATCTCTGCTAACCCAGCATACGCCCGAGGATAGGCAATCCATGGAACGTTGATCACATGCTGGGAAAGCGACCGATGGTAAAATGTGCGGCCACGGGATCTTCACGCGTGGAGCACATGCGTGAACCGAACCACGCGGTCACGAAGGAGGACCGACGGATGATCAGGATGGTGACCGCGGTTGAGGTCGCGGCCGGGCAGGAGGATGCGTGGGAGCAGGCATGGTGGACGTTGCGGGAAGCGCGGAGTCAGTACCCCGGGTTTCGGGGGGCAAGCCTGCTGCGTGATAGCACACAGCCGACGCAATACCTCGTCCTGAGCGAGTGGGAGGAGCACGCCCAACTCGCGGATGCCATGCGCGCGCTGAGCTGGCTGGACCGGAACCAAATGACCCCCTGGACGGAGGAGCCAACGCGCGTCTATGACGAACTCGTGGAGCATGTGGGCGAGGCCGCCGATGAGGATGGCGGACGTATAGTGTAAGTGGATGAAGCGGTTCTGACACGTCACGCGAGGGACTGTCGGTGTGTGCCCAGTTCCCCGGGGTTCGACGAGACGCTCCGCCACCCGACGGAGATCTGGGTCCTCAAGGAGTACGGGAGATGACGACGGACGAGAACATGCCGGGGGGCGAGCAATACATCCAGGACAACATCGACCTTATTCGCCGCTTCTATGCCGAAATCTTCAATAACGGCAACCTTGCGGTAGCCGACGAGATCATCGCGGCAGAGTTCGTCGAGCATATTCCCCAACCCATGCCAGGGTCACGATCCACCAAGGGGCCCGAGGCAATCCGGTCGTTTGCTTCCATGTTCCGCGGAGCCATTCCCGACTTGCATGTTTCTATTGACGATGTTATCGCCGCCGGCGACAAGGTCGTAACGCGGGTGACGTGGGAGGGGACACAGAGAGGTCCGCTGTTCGGCGCCGACCCGACCGGTAAACGCCTGCGCTTTACGGGGATCGACATTGTACGCATTGACGGTGGCAAGCTTGTCGAGCACTGGGGACAGGTGGACGTACTCGGAGTTCTGTCCGAACTCGGGTTCCTCCCCACTGGAGACATGCGAGTGTAAGTCTTCACGGCGGAAGCCACGCAGCGTGTACCCTTGGCCGAGAGATGATGGAGAGGTGAGATGGGCAGTGTAGTTTCAAAGTCAGCGTCGTCGGCAATCCGACTGAAGCGAGCCTACGAGTCACCGGAGGCCGGTGATGGGCTGCGGGTCTTGGTGGACCGATTGTGGGCGCGCGGGGTTTCCAAGGATGCTGCCGATCTCGATGCCTGGATGAAGGAGTTGGGACCCACCGATGAGCTGCGGACGTGGTTCGGCCACCAGCCAGATCGGTGGGATGAATTCGTGGAAAAGTATCGGCGCGAACTGAAGACGTCGCTGCGCCAACTGCTGCTAGCCGAACTCCAGGGAGTTGCCAAGGCGTCGACGCTCACACTGGTCTACGGGGCACACGATACGAAAGAAAATGAGGCAGTTGTCCTGCGTGACTATCTTCTCCACCAAACGCCACGTCCAGGCGCTCAATGGGATGCTCCGACCAAGCTTCTCCTTAGTGTCGCGGTCGTGGCAGCCGCCCGCCACGACAGCGTTGCGCCAACGTCCCGCTTGAAGCTATTCGCGTCCACAATACTGACAGCCCACGAGCTTGATGGCTCGCGCAAGGAGTTGCTGACCGGTGGCCAGCTACGCGAGTCCTCAGACGGTTGGAAGGTGACGACACGTGGACAACAGCGGATACGACAGGTGTTACGCGGAGAATCAGGAGAAAAGGAGTCCAAGCAATGACTGTTGTCGCAGCGAGCAGTGTCCTCGATCGTATCGCCGAGCTTCTTGGCGACGAAGCCGAGACACTCTTGGACTTCGAATCGCACACTATCTCGAAACAGCAGTTGCATCTGCCGGGTCCGGACTTTATCGACCGCGTCTTCCTGTCTGGGGATCGGAGTAACGTGATAGTGCGCAACCTGCAGATGATGTTCGACCACGGACGCCTCGGCGGATCGGGCTATCTCAGCATTCTTCCTGTTGATCAAGGGGTTGAGCACAGCGCAGGCGCTAGCTTCGCATCCAACCCCAGCTACTTCGATCCCGCATGTATTGTCGAGCTTGCCATTGAGGGCGGCTGTAATGCCGTGGCATCCACCCTTGGGGGACTCGGGATCGTCAGCCGCACATATGCTCACAAGATCCCCTTCATCGTGAAGCTCAACCACAACGAGCTGCTCAGCTATCCCAACAAGCACGACCAGATCATGTTCGCGAGCGCCAAGCAGGCATGGGACATGGGAGCCGTCGGAGTCGGGGCGACGATCTACTTCGGCAGTCCCGAGAGCGATCGACAGATCGTCGACGTGAGCCAGCGGTTCCAGGCGGCCCACGAACTGGGGATGTTCACCGTCCTGTGGTGCTATCTGCGCAATTCCGCTTTCAAGAAGGACAAAGACTACCAGGTGGCGGCCGACCTCACGGGTCAGGCGAATCATCTTGGCGTGACCATCGAGGCCGACATCATCAAGCAGAAGCTGCCGGAGACCAACAATGGCTACGGCGCTCTCAACCAGGGCGGAACAACGTACGGCGCCACCAATGAGAAGGTGTACACGCAACTCACCACCGATCACCCCATCGATCTGTGTCGATATCAGGTCGCCAACTGCTATCTGGGGCGTATTCCACTCGTCAACAGCGGTGGCGCCTCCGGCAAGGACGACCTGGCGGAGGCGGTGCGCACGGCGGTCATCAACAAGCGAGCCGGAGGCGCTGGGCTCATCGTCGGCCGAAAGGCATTTAGCAGACCAATGAACGAAGGTATCGACCTCCTGACCATGGTGCAGGATGTCTATCTCTCTCCCGCTATTTCCGTCGCCTAGGAGTCCACCCCGTAACCGCTGCCGAGGAAAGGGAATCAACGTGGAGAACCACCATCGAACCAGTGTGTCCAATGTGTTGGTCATTGGGTCAGGTGGCGCTGGCTTGCGTGCCGCTATTGCCGCCCACATGGCGGGGTGCGAGGTGACGGTTGTTGGGAAACGGCAGCGCAAGGATGCGCACACCGTCCTTGCCGCCGGTGGGATCAATGCCGCGCTGGGTACGGTTGATCCCGAGGATAGCTGGGAACAGCACTTTGCCGACACCATGGTGGAGGGCTATTTTCTCTCTCATCCTCGAACCGCGGAAATTTTGACGCGTGAGGCGCCGGCTGCGATCCTCGAGCTTGCCGCCTGGGGGTGCCCATTTGCCCGGACACCAACCGGGGAACTGGATCAGCGTTTTTTTGGAGCGCACACTTATCGTCGCACCTGCTATGCCGGTGACTATATCGGGCGGGCGATGCTGTCCACGCTCTCCGACAAAGTCGCTGAGCTGGGTATTCCGGTGCATGAGCAGCAGTATGTGTCGCGCTTGCTGGTTCACGACGATATCTGTTTTGGCGCGCTGGCCTTTGACCTCACTTCCGGCCAGCGCACCATCTATGAGGCCGACGCGGTCATCCTCGCCACTGGAGGCCACACACGTCTCTGGCGGAGAAGCTCTTCTCGGCGTGATGAAAATACCGGCGACGGCATGTACCTGGCGCTCCAAGTAGGGTGCGCCCTGGCTGATATGGAGTTGGTGCAATTCCACCCAACCGGAATGACCTGGCCGGAAGAGATGGCAGGAACCCTTATCACTGAAGCGGTGCGCGGAGAAGGCGGCCGGTTGTATAACAGCAACGGCGAGCGGTTCATGCAGCGCTACGACCCTGAGCGTATGGAACTCTCCACTCGTGACCGCGTGGCTCTCGCCAATTACACTGAGATCATCGAAGGTCGCGGTGGTCCACATGGCGGCGTCTTCCTCGACATCAGTCAGCGCAGCAAAGCCTACATCTTGGAGAAGGTACCCCGCATGTACCGGCAATTCCTGGAGGCGGAGATGCTGGATATTTCCCGCCAGCCCATGGAAGTTGCGCCAACCGCCCATTATTCGATGGGTGGAGTTGTGGTTGAGCCGGAAACGCAGGCAACTTCAGTTGAAGGACTCTATGCCGTTGGCGAGGTGACCAGCGGACTTCATGGCGCGAACCGCCTTGGTGGGAATTCTCTTACCGAGACCGCCGTCTTTGGCAAGAGAGTAGGGGAAGCAGCTGCTGCCTACTCGCAATCGCGCGAGACGCGGGTACGCTCACGGATAACAGTCGCCGCCGCCCATGATGATCTCAACGCGCTGCTTTCCACCGGCGATGAAATAGCTCGACCGCTCCAACGCGCGTTGCGCGATGCCATGTGGGAAAATTGCGGCGTGGTGCGTAGCGAAGAGCGTTTGCTCCAGGGTCTGGAAAAAGTGGCGGAAGTACAAGACGCGTCGGCCCGGGTCGACGTACGCCCCAGTGCGGAAGGGTATCAGGACCTGGCGCAAGCGCTGGACCTGCGGTCATCGCTTCGCGTAGCTGAAGTCACGATCCGGGGCGCACTTGAGCGCCGGGAGAGCCGGGGAGCGCACCAGCGCTCTGATTACCCCTACCTTGATCCCGCGCTCCAAGTCAGTATTGTCGCCAGGCAGACCGCCGATACGCTGCTCTTTTCCCAGAGCGCCATGCCCGAAGTACCCGATTCCTTGCGAGAGTGGATAAGTGAAACCGCGACAACTTCCATGAAAGGTGGGCTGCTTGAATAGGGGTAGAAGCTGATGACCGCCGGCACATGAACGGTACGAGCCACCGGTGGTAATCGCGCTCTCCGCCATTGGCGCGTACGTCCTTCTCGTTGGCGTCGCATCGTTCATTGAGAGTCCGGTCGGTCGGCGATTCGATGCCCTCCAGCTCAATGCGCTGATCCGTCTAGGCAGTGCTGCCCTGGCCATTGCCGCATTTCTCGTGGTCCACGGAAGCAGTCTGCCGGCTCCGCTCTCGCTTGCAGCCGCCAGATGAGATGATCTCTGGTGGCTTGGCCATTGCAAGAGCTCGCGACGGCCCTGTGTGTAAACTTGATACATGCACGCGACATTCAAGTTCGTCTCGTATTGACAGGGGGAGACGGTGGCGAAGAGCTCTGCGGATCTGATCAATGCGGGTACGAAAGTGGCAATCTTGGCGGGACGCGGCTGCCTGGATGCGCGGTACGAGGTGACCCAACTAGCCGAGGTGGTTGGTGGATCGATCGTCAAGCCATTGCTCGGGAAGGCGATAGTTAATCCCAACGAGCGCCGTGGCCGGAAAAGAGCACGACCGAGCAGATGATGAAATTCGGCGAGGCATTCATCCACGGCGAGAAGGATCGCGGCGCTAATGGAACACGGTGAATTGATTGAGGCCGAGGAGGACGCGGCGACGCGCATATCGTTCCGCGGCGCCCGCCGTCTCCTGGCCGAGTTGCTTGGCACCTTTGCGCTCACGCTGGTCGCGGCGGGAGGCGGAGTTATCGCCGCGGTCAGTCATGGTGGGCTCGGTGGGGCAGCGCAGAACTTTGCCCCGGCTCTGGTAGTGATGGCGATGATCTATTCGGTTGGCCCTGTTTCCGGCGCCCACTTCAATCCAGCGGTGTCTCTCGCCTTTGCCCTGCGCGGTGACTTCCCCTGGCGGCGCGTGCCCTTCTACTGGCTGGCGCAGTTTGTGGGCGCCGTGGTGGCCGCCCTCGTGTTGCGCGCCCTCTTTGGCACGGCCGGGCATCTGGGCGCGTCTCTCCCGCACCATGGAGCGCTCACCTCATTGGTCATGGAAATCATCCTCACCTTCTTCCTCGTTACCGTTATCTTGGGTACGGCGGCCAATTTCCGAATTGTGGGCCACAACGCGGCAATCGCGGTCTCTGCCACCATTGCCCTCGATGGGCTCTTTGCCGCCCCGATCAGCGGCGCCTCGATGAATTCGGCCCGGTCCTTCGGGCCGGCCGTGGTCGGTCAGCAGCTCGGCGATCTCTGGATATACTTCGTTGGCCCCACGGTCGGCGCCGTGATCGCCGTGGCGGTCGGCTGGCTCCTGCGTGGTCCTGGTAATCAGTCCGCGCGAAAGACGGCCTCGGGCAATGGATAGGGGTACCGCCGTTCGATCGCCGGAGCACGACGTCGACAGCGCGGCACTGGCGGCTGATCTCACGAGCGCGATCCGCGGCGAGGTGCGCTTCGATGCCGGGAGCCGTGCACTCTACTCCACCGATTCCTCCAACTACCGTCAGATCCCGCTTGGTCTTGTCCTGCCCCGCGACGCGGATGATGTGATCGCGGCAGTTGCCATCTGCCGTCGATATAGGGTTCCAGTCCTGCCGCGCGGTGGGGGAACGAGCCTAGCCGGCCAGACGTGCAACGTCGCCGTGGTCCTCGACTTCTCCAAGTATATGAACCGCATCCTGGAGATCGACCCGGTGCGAGGGATCGCCCGTGTCGAGCCGGGTGTGGTGCTTGATGATTTGCGCAATGCCGCTGAGCATTATCATCTTACCTACGGACCGGATCCAGCCACGCACGACCGGTGCACCCTGGGCGGCATGATCGGTAACAACTCATGCGGCGTCCACTCGGTCACCGCCGGCATGACCGACGAGAATGTCGAGGAGATGGATATCCTTACCTATGAAGGACTTCGCCTGCGGGTGGGAACCGCCTCGGAGGATGAACTCGAGCAGATCATCACCGCCGGCGGATCGCGTGGCCAGATCTACAGCAAACTCCGCGCTCTCCGTGATCGCTACGCGCCGCTCATCCGGGAGCGCTATCCCGACATCCCACGCCGTGTGTCCGGCTATAATCTCACTCAGCTTCTCCCCGAGAACGGCTTCCATGTTGCACGGGCGCTGGTCGGCTCGGAGGGGACCTGCGTGACCGTGCTTGAGGCTACAGTTCGCCTGGTCCAGATTCCTCCCGGCCGCGTCCTTGTCGTGTTGGGCTATCCCGATGTCTATACCGCCTGTGACCAGGTGCCCGAGATTCTGACGTATAAACCGATTGGACTCGAGGGGTTCGATGATCGCCTGATCGAGGACATGCATCTGAAGAGCCTGAAACAGGAAGATATCGACCTTCTGCCGGCCGGCGGCGGCTGGTTGCTCGTCGAGTTTGGCGCCGATCAGGTTGATCAAGCAAAGGATCAAGCGGACCGGCTCGTGGCGGGCCTGAAAGGACAGGATCGTCCACCGAATATCAAGCTCTTCTCCGACCAAAAGGAGCAACTTCGGATCTGGGGAGTGCGGGAAGCGGCCCTCGGCGCTACCGCGGTTGTCCCCAGCGAGCCACCGGCCTGGCCGGGCTGGGAAGATGCCGCAGTTGCCCCAGAAAAATTGGGAAACTACCTGCGCGAGTTCAGTGCACTGGTGACCCGATACCACTACAATGCGGCTCTCTATGGCCACTTTGGACAGGGATGCACCCACACCCGGGTCGACTTCGATCTGGTGACGGCGGAAGGCATCCGGACGTTCCGTTCGTTTATCGAAGACGCGGCGGACCTGGTGTTGAAGTACGGAGGATCGCTCTCCGGCGAACACGGCGATGGCCAGGCGCGGGCTGAACTCTTGCCCAAGATGTTCGGGCCGGAGTTGGTGCGTGCCTTTGGCGAGTTCAAAGCCATCTGGGACCCGACGGAGAAGATGAACCCGGGGAAGGTGGTCCACCCCTATCGCCTCGATCAGAACCTGCGCCTCGGAACGGATTACCACCCGCCGCGACTCAAGACACACTTCTCCTTCGTCGAGGATCGCGGCAATTTCGCTCAGGCCACCTTGCGCTGTGTCGGCGTGGGCAAATGCCGGAAGCACGAAGAGGGCACCATGTGTCCCAGCTACATGGTGACGCGCGAGGAGATGCACTCCACACGTGGACGCGCTCGATTGCTCTTCGAGATGCTGCAAGGGAATCCGTTGCGCAATGGCTGGCGCGATGAGCACGTCAAGGAAGCGCTGGACCTCTGTCTTGCCTGCAAAGGCTGCCGGGCCGAGTGCCCGGTCCAGGTCGATATGGCTACCTATAAGGCTGAATTCCTCTCTCATTACTATGCGGGAAGAATTCGTCCGGTCACCGCCTATACCATGGGGCTTATTTACTGGGGAGCGCGGTTCGCCTCACGGATGCCCGCGGTGGCCAACTTCTTCACCCAGACGCCGATGCTCCGCGACATTACTAAGCGGCTCGGTGGTGTGGCGCCCGAACGGCAGATTCCCGCGTTTGCTCCCCAGACGTTCAAGCAGTGGTTCAAACAGCGGGCGGTCCACAACGAGGGGAAGGCGCCGGTCATCCTCTGGCCCGACACCTTCAACAACCACTTTTTCCCGGGGACGGCCAAGGCAGCGGTGGAGGTGCTCGAAGCGGCGGGCTATCAGGTGCTGGTGCCGGAGCGTTCGCTGTGCTGTGGCCGGCCGCTCTATGACTATGGATTTCTCGATCAAGCTAGACGCCAGCTACGCCAAATCCTGGACACGTTAGAGCCACAGATCAGGGCGGGTATCCCGCTCGTTGGGTTGGAGCCGAGCTGCCTTGCCGTCTTCCGTGACGAGTTGGTCAATCTCTTCCCCAACGACGAGGACGCGAAGCGACTCTGCCAACAATCCTTCCTGCTCAGTGAATTCCTCATGAAACACGCGGATGGCTACCAGCCACCGACGCTGCGGCGCACGGCTCTGGTGCAGGGCCACTGCCATCACAAAGCCATCATGACCATGGCCGACGAGGAAGTAGTCCTGGAGAAGATGGGTCTCGACTACCAGGTGCTGGATTCCGGCTGCTGCGGAATGGCCGGCGCCTTCGGGTTCGAGCGCGACCACTACGATATCTCGGTCAAGTGTGGCGAACGAGTGCTGTTACCGGCGGTCCGCGCCGCCGCTGACGATACGCTGATTATCGCCGACGGCTTTAGCTGCCGTGAGCAGATCGCGCAGACCACGAACCGCCGGGCGCTCCATCTGGCCGAGGTCCTCCAGATGGCCGGTCACGACGGAGAACAGCTGGCGATAGGCGGTATCGAGGGTTTGGCTTCGAGGCGACCACCAGTGGCGCGGGTCGGAGCGGCCTTGATCGGCGCTGGAGTCGTCCTGGGCGGCATCGCTTGGGGATTGGCCAGGAGGAGTTCGGAATGAGATCAAAATTGATCGCCGAGGCTGGCGAGAAGACCTACGCGCTCATCTTTGACACGGGTGACGAGGCAGCGTCGGGCTTGCTCGACTTTGCCAAAGAGCACGGTCTGGCCGGCAGCCACTTCACAGCTATCGGCGGATTCAGCCGCGCCATCCTCGGCTACTTCGATCCGAACATAAAGGACTACAAGAAGGTCCCTATCGACGAGCAGGTCGAGGTGCTCTCTTTGATTGGCGATGTCGCGGTCAAAGACGGCGAACCGATTGTCCATGCCCATGTAGTCGTGGGCAAGAGCGACGGGACAGCATGGGGCGGGCATCTGATCGAAGGCCACGTCCGCCCCACGCTGGAGGTCATGCTGGTCGAGACCTCGGCCCAGCTCCAGCGTGAAGACGACCGGGAGACGGGTCTGACAATGATCCGAGTGTAGAGATGATCGGTATTTCATCAAGCCGTCATTGGGTGTTCACGCGGCGTCGATAGGCCGATCCCCGTGGGACGCGAAGGACTGTCTCCCGCTCAGGTTAGGGAGCGCAAGTCCGCGATGTCGTACTCCGCCACTGCGGCGGAGACCATCGCGGCGCCCTGCTCGTCGCTTTAACCAAGGCGCACGAGAGTCTTTCCGGTGCAGAGAGCGAGTATGTCAATGGTCGGTTTAACAACTGTGCCAATCGCAGCTATCATGCGTGTTTTCACGCGGCAGTTCATGCGCTCTTTGCTGCCGGCATGACCCGACCAGTGCTCGTCCCACCTGGAGTCATGAACAGGTGCAGGCATAGTTTGCCGGGGAGTTGATTCGGCGCCGTAAGCACTATGGAGCTGAATTGCGGGATGTCCTGCCTCACACCTACCTGCTTCGTCAAACTGCCGACTACACCCGCGATCGAGTCAGTGAGGTTCAGGCAGCGCGATCCCTCCGGCGCGCGTAACGCTTGGTTCAAGCGGTGGAGCACGAAGGGAGTACGCACGAATGAACGAACACCAACCATCCGAGTATCAGCGTAGTCTTGATCCTTCACGCCAGCAGGCCGTGGAGGAATTGACCAAACTTGTCGGAGCGCACTTTTCGCTCAGGGACGTGGCGGTGGTGCCAGGGGAAGACAATCCAGACGCCACGCATGTGATTGCGACAGTCGATATCGATGACCCGGATGAGGTAGCCGATCTGGTGATGGAGCGCATGCTCGAGATCCAGCTCGACGAGGGCATTCCCGTCTATGTCATTCCGATCCGCACACCAGAACGTGTGACCAAGCTGCTCCAGCAGCAACATCGCCGCACCCATCCGCTCGTCTCACTCCCCCTCTCGCAGCCGTAATCGGTCACCATTTGGTCTTTTGTGACAATGACAGAGCGCTTCTTTCCCAGCTCCACGCTGTAGTGGTAGAGCTTTTCAAATAGGATTATCGGCAGTATAGTGGATGGATTCGGGACCTGCGCTTACGCCTTGTTCAAGCGGCGCAAGACCATCTGCAACACCCCCCCGTGTCGGTAGTATTCCACCTCGACAGCGCTATCAATGCGCACGGCGGCGGTGAAATCACGTGCTTCGCCCGATGTTGGCTGCACCCGCACGGTCACCTGCTGGCCCGGCTTGAGGTCGTCGGAGAGGCCGGTGGTGCTGTACTCCTCGGTTCCATCCAGATGCAGCGTGTCGCGGGTATCGCCGGGCATGAACTGCAGCGGGAGTACGCCCATGGCCACCAGGTTACTGCGATGGATCCGCTCGTAGCTCTCGGCGAACACCGCCTTCACGCCGAGCAGCATGGGACCCTTGGCTGCCCAGTCACGCGAACTACCCGAGCCGTACTCTTTGCCGGCGAGGATCAGGAGGGGGATCCCATCGTCGCGGTAGCGCGCTGATGCATCGAAGATACGCATAACCTCGCCGTCCGGCTGGTGCGCCGTCCAGTCGCCCTCCTTCTCCGGCGTCAACTCGTTGCGCAGACGGATGTTGCCGAAGGTACCACGCATCATCACCTCGTGGTTGCCCCGGCGAGCGCCGAAGCTGTTGAAGTCCTTGCGCTCCACACCATGCTCGATCAGATACTGCCCGGCGGGACTGGCGGCGGGAATGGCGCCCGCTGGGGAGATGTGATCGGTGGTGACCGAGTCGCCCAGACGGCAGAGAACGCGGGCGCCGGAAATATCGCTGATCGATGGCGGTTCCGGAGCGAGATCCTGGAAGAAGGGCGGCTCCTGAACGTAGGTTGAGGTCTCGTCCCAGTCGTAGAGATTGCCCTCCGGCACGGGCAGCGAGCGCCAGGCCTCATCGCCGGTGAATACCTGTCCGTACTGATGGGCGAATAGATCAGGCGTCACCGCGTCCGCCACTGCTTCGGCGATCTCCGTGGTCGTCGGCCAGATTTCCCAGAGGTACACGGGCTGGCCATCGGGATCAAAACCCAGGGGATCACGCATCAGGTTCTTGTCGATGCTCCCGGCCAGCGCGTACGCCACCACTAGTGGCGGGGATGCCAGGTAGCTGGCCCGCACCTCAGGATGGATGCGGCCTTCAAAGTTACGGTTCCCGCTGAGCACGGAGACCACAACCAGATCTTTTTCCTGCACCGCCGCGGAGACCTGCGGCGGGAGGGGGCCGCTATTCCCGATGCAGGTGGTGCAGCCGTAGCCGACCACGTGGAAGCGCAGCGCTTCCAGGTAGGAGGTGAGCCCGGCTCGGTCCAGGTAGTCGGTCACTACCCGTGAGCCAGGGGCCATGCTGGTCTTGACGTAGGGACGTACCGAGAGACCGCGCTCAACGGCTTTCTTGGCCAATAGCCCGGCGGCAACCATAACCGATGGATTGGACGTATTGGTACAGCTGGTGATGGCGGCAATGACCACCGATCCGTCACCCACTTCACTCCGCTGCCCGTCCAGATCAATCTCCACGCTGGTGGTCGACGGCGCCTCAGCGACGGCGGTACCGCCCCCGCTGCTCCCCGGGACGGTGACGCGGTCGGCGAAACGCTGGGCGAACGCGCTCTGGAAATTCTGGTGGACATCGGGGAGAGCAACGCGGTCCTGCGGACGACGAGGACCGGCCAGGCTGGGTACCACTGAAGACAGATTCAGCTCCAGCATCTCAGAGAACTGGGGGACCGGGGTTTCGTCGGTGCGGAACATCCCCTGCGCCCTTGTGTAGCGCTCGATGAGGTCGATCTGTTCCCCGCTGCGATTGGTCATCCGTAAGTAGTCAAGCGTGGCGGAGTCCACCGGGAAGAGCCCGGCCGTCGCCCCGTACTCTGGAGACATATTGGCCAGGGTAGCGCGATCGGCAACGGTGAGTGAGCTCAGGCCAGCGCCGCAGTACTCAACGAACTTGCCGACCACCCCGTGGGCGCGCAGCATCTGCGTCACGGTAAGCACGAGATCCGTAGCGGTGGCGCCCTCCGGCAGTTGTCCCTCAAACCGCACCCCAACGACTATGGGCATGAGGAGATACATGTGCTGTCCCAGCAAGGCGGCTTCCGCCTCGATGCCGCCCACGCCCCAACCGAGGACCCCCAGGCCGTTGACCATGGGAGTGTGCGAGTCTGTGCCTACCAGCGTGTCCGGCAGGGCGATCATCTGCCCATTGAGTTCGCGGGTCACCACGACCTTGGCCAGATATTCCAGATTTACCTGATGGCAAATACCCTTGCCCGGTGGAACAACGCTGAATTGGTTGAATGCCTGCTGGGCCCAGCGTAGGAGAGCGTAGCGCTCCCGGTTCCGTTCGTACTCCAATTCCACATTGCGCATGAAGGCGAGGGTGGTGCCGAAGGCATCCACCATAACCGAGTGGTCGATGACAAGGTCGGCTGGCGCCAGTGGGTTGATTCGTTGCGGATCGCCGCCCAACCGAGCCATTGCCGCGCGCATGGCGGCAAGATCCACCACCGCGGGAACACCGGTGAAGTCCTGCAGGAGTACGCGGGCCGGCAGAAAGGGGAATTCGCCGTGCGTTCCGCTGTTGGGCGACCAGGCAGCCAGTTTACGCACATCCTCCTCCCGGGCGGAGCCCTGGGCGGCGAGACGCAAGACGTTCTCGAGCAGAATTTTGATAGTGACCGGCATCCGGTCGGGATGCACCGAGGCTTCATCGGCCAGGGAGGCCAGCGGGAAGTACGACACGGCGCCGGACGCGGTTTCCAGTGTAGCTGTGCTGCCGAAGGGGGTGTTGTTCGTTGCCATGATCTCCTCGCTCCTTATTCCTGGTCGTTCAAATTTCTGGCACAATGCCGTAAAAGGCGGACCAACTCTCGCTGTTCAGCCGCGGTGAGCCCAGCGAGCATGGTGTGCCCGCCCAGTTCGGACGCGCCCGGTGTGCGCTGCAGCAGGCCGCGTCCCGCCGGTGTCAGTTCCGCCAGCCGCACCCGCCGGTCCTCAGGATGGGCGGACAGACAGACAAGATCGCGACGGACCAGGCCGTCGACCAATCGTGATACCGAACTCTGTTCCAGCCCCAAACGCTCGCGCAGCGTGCTCTGATCCAGGGGCGCGTCTTCCCACAGGGCCAGCAGTACATCGCGCTGGGAGAGAGTGAGACCGTACTGGCGAAGGGACTGATCCACATTTCGGCGCAGCGATTGGTAGCAGCGCTTTAACCAGTAGGTGGGTTGCCCTTCCAGAAAGGCGGATCGCTCCGTGCCGGGGGGAAGCGGTCCATGCTGAAGCTGATTCATCTCCTGTACCTCGACGGCCTATTGTATGCATGTACATGTAAAAAGAGCAAAAATGAAATCTACGGGGTGCGGGCAATGGTTGTGGACGGGATGGGACAGGGCGTGCTGTGCCGAGGCCTGTTCGGACAGATCTGGGGATGAACGGTGGGTTGCTCGCTGTGGCCGATGATGGCGGCGAGGGCGACAGTAAGGACAGTCACACCGATAACCACGGCACGAGTGCCGCGGCGCCAGTTGAGGAGGCGCCGTCGTCGGGGCGAACGCGGCGCGCTCAGCCCAGCACGCGGTCCAGGGCCATCACGGCGAACAGTATGGCCAGATACGAGTTGGAGAACCAGAAGAGCCGATTGGCCCACTGCAGCGATTCGGCCCGCAGGAGGCGAACTGCGATATAGATCATCGTCGCGCCCAGGATCAGAGCCGCCGCCAAGTACAGGTAGCCCATGGCGCCGGTGGCGAACAAACTCAGCGTTACAGCGACCAACACGAAGGTGTAGATCAAGATCTGCTTGCGAGTTTCGCGATCCCCCTTGATTACGGGGAGCATGGGGATGCCGGCACGCTCATAGTCCCGTTTGATTAGGAGGGAGAGCGCCCAGAAGTGCGGTGGTGTCCAGAAGAAGACGACGGCGAACAATAGGATGGCCGCCAGGTTGATCGAACCGGTCACCGCGGCCCAACCCACCAAAGCCGGTACGGCGCCCGCCGCGCCGCCGATAACAATGTTCTGGACGGTGGTGCGCTTGAGCCAGCGC
Source organism: Chloroflexota bacterium (assembly GCA_051004335.1). Lineage (GTDB taxonomy): Bacteria > Chloroflexota > UBA5177 > UBA5177 > UBA5177 > CAVSUG01. The sequence goes on along the minus strand of JBPCKK010000140.1, from coordinate 2,456 downwards.
GTGTAAATCAGGACATAGAAGAGGATGCCGCTGAACGCCAGCGCGGCGGCGAGCAGATTGACCAGCAGGGTCATCTCAACGAACGATATGGCTCCCATGGCCACGCCAAAAATGAGCGCGTGCCGTGGCGATACCTTGCCGGCGGGAACAGAGCGCCGCATGGTACGGCCCATGAGTTGGTCAATGTCGCGGTCGATATAGCAATTGATGGCATTGGCGCTGCCGGCGGCCAGCAGGCCGCCCAGCAGCGTTGCTCCGAAGAGCAGCGGCGCCACCATTCCTCGCGCAGCCATCACCATGGTGAGAGCAGTAATGGCCAGCAGCAGGCTGGTGACGTGGGGCTTCATCAAGTTGAGATACGCCCGGAAGGTGTTACCCGCGATAGCGGAGCGACCGAGCGCCGGTGGATCTATTTCGGGCAGCGCGTCCACGCCGGTGATTGGGGAATGCATATGCGTTGTTCCTAGCCTCCTGTATTACCGGCCGCGGTACCCGTGGTATGAACGCGGGTTTCGAGGTAGAGCACGAGTTGCTGTACCTGATTTGGCTTGAGGATGTTGCCGTACGCCGGCATGCCGCCGCCGCCGTGGGCAATACGCCAGATGAACTGGCCATAGTCGATTCGCTCGCCCACGTAGGTGAGATCAGGCCCGCGGTGGCCACCTACCGCATTGATCTGGTGGCAAGCAAGACAGGCATATTTGTCCATGAGGATAGCGCCCTTCTGCTCACTCGCTGACAGTTTGGCGTAGTAGCTGTGCGGCAGGCCAGGTGGCTGTGCGTTCGGCCCTAATAGGTACGGCTTCCACGGTTCGGCGTACCCGGCGAAGATGAGGACAAGGGTGGCAAAGGCGGCGCCACCGGCGGTGGCTATGGCCCAGGGCCGGCGCGAATAATGGCGTTCACCCTTGTTGGCCAGTGGAATGAGGAAGACGATCCCGAAGGCAATGGCCGGGAAGAGGATAATCACGAATGGCGTGATTGCCGGGCCACTCGGTTGGACGCCAATCAGCGCCAACACGGCAAAGTACCAAATGAGGTACCAGTCCGGTTTCGGGTTTGCCGGAATTACCGGATTCGCCTTGGGACCCAGTGCCTCGGCTCCCAGGGTTACCGCCAAGATGCCGATCACCAGGATGAGCAGGGTCGCCACCACAGCGTCCCGGAACATTCCCCGAGGGAAGAACGGCTCGCCGTCGGTGTGCAGAATCTCCTGGTACTCGGCCCAGTAGGTTTTGGGATCGACCGGCCGACCGGGCACGGGCCACTCGGAGACTCCCTTGTAAATGACCAGATAGAGATGGACGCCGATAAAGGTGAAAATGGCGCCGGGAATCAGCCAGATGTGGATAGCGTAAATATGGGTGAGTGTGTTGCCGTTTACCTCAGGGCCGCCGAGCAGAAGCTGGGCGGCAATCGTACCGAGAATCGGCGTACGTGCCGCCTGCTCGGCGCCGACCACGATTGCCCAATAGGCGTCCTGGTTCCAGCGCAGCAACTGACCGGTAAAGGCCATGACAATAGTCAACACGAGCAAGACGGCGCCGGTCCACCAGTGCAGTTCGCGTGGGTACTTATAGGACCCGGTGAGAAAATGGGCGGTCATGTGGATAAAGATCAACAGCACCATGGCCGAGGCTCCCCAGTAGTGCAGTCCACGGAGGATGTTGCCGGCAAACAGATGATGGGTGATGTAGTCAAGACTGCTGTAGGCGCCGCCGGTCGACGGCTGGTAGGTGAAGGCCAGGAATATACCGGTGACCACCTGGAAGATGAAAGCAGTGAGGACCATGCTCCCGAAGACGTACCACCAGTTGACGCTCTTTGGCACGGAATGGCCGAGGGTAGCCTTGAACACGCCGCCGATAGCCAGCCGCTCGTCGAACCAGCGATAGAGGCCAAGGCCAAAATGCTCAAACGATTCCATGCTGAACTCCTACGTCGTGAGCGGCTGGGCCGCGGTCATAACCTGCACTCGGCCCTTCTGTACGCGCGTCTGGTAGGTGAAGAGCGGACGCGGCGCCGGTCCGCCGGCTACCGTTCCGTCGCCGTAGAACACACTGCCGTGGCAAGGACACATAAAGAGCTTGGGGGTCGGTAGCCACTGTACCGGACAACCCAGATGGGTGCAATAGACGGCGAAGGTGGTAAAGGTGGTCGCGTTGTCGCGCCGAACCCAGGCCGAGGTCTTTTTGACATCACCGGCCCAAGCCTGCATTCCCGGGTAATTGAACTCCCGACGCACGGTGTCGCCAATCTTGAAGTCGGCGACCGCCCCGATGTCACGCCAGACATTGTTGGGTTGCTGAATCAGCGGGCCGAGCAGATAGGCGACGATCGGGAGGCCGAACACGATGCTGGCGACACCGCCGACGCTGACGATGAAGATGCCCATGAAGGCATCCCGATTCATCATCTTTCTAGTGAGGTTCATGCCGCAATTCCTGCACCCAGCT
>JBPCKK010000139.1:0-18424 GCA_051004335.1 Chloroflexota bacterium | reverse complement strand
CTCTGGGGTCTTTTGGGACTTGCGGGGGGGGAGGAAGGGAAGAGCCTTGTGGTTAGGGTGGTCGGCCGCGTGGGGCCCCCCAACGCCACGACTCTTGCTGCCGTCCTCGCCGTGGGGTCCGACGCCGCTGGCATATGGTGTGGAGACAGTCGCGTCTATCTCATTACAAGCAATGGCGTTGACCCGTTGACACGCGACCACTCCTGGGCTGAGGGAGTGGTTCGCGCAGGCATTATGACGGCTGAGAAAGCGGCTGCCGATTATCGGTCCCACATGATTACCCGCTGGCTTGGCATCCAGCAAGAGGGCATCCCGAGCGCTGAAACTTTTCGCCTCAATCTGAAACCGGGTGACGTTCTGCTGGCCTGCAGTGACGGGCTGTATGCCTTTGTGGCGCCGCCCGCTGCGTCTCCTGAGGACCTCGGAAGGGCATTGCTGCATGCCAAGGACGACCTGTCCGCGCGACTTGACCGGCTCATTGACATGGCTATGGATCGTGGCGGTCACGACGACGTGACTGGAGCGGCTATCGAACTGCTTGCCTGACCGGAGCTACCGTGCGGCGGGAGGATACGGTGACGCTGTTGCTTGTCCGCCGAGTGCTCCGGATGCAAGAAAGCTGATATTCAGGATCAACCCCGGGAGCAAGCGGTAAAAGCGATCCAGAATGGCCCGCACACCGTCAATCTCCGGTTCGCCCATACCGCACAATCGCATGGTGTGCGGGTTAATTTCCACTCGAAATGGCATGACCAGAATCGTTTCCTCGGTTATGCGTCGCAGTTCACGTTCCAGCAGCCGAAACTCGGGACGATCGCGTAGCGGGGATACGGTTTGCCAGGCGGATTCTAAGTATTCCGGCCAGGTGGCCAGAGCGCGATAATCGGTATTGATGACCGGACTTCCCGCGCTCATGATCGCGTCGAAGACCTGACGCGCTCTACCGCTTGCCGTTGCCGGATCGATCAGGGCTGGATTGGGCATGCCTTCCGGTATACCGCGACCTATGGGGCGCTTCTCCGCCGCGGGCAACTCCTCAAGTCGTGGATACTGACCATTGGTCGCCGCACGCAAAGCGGCAACCGCCAGCAAGAGCTTTGGATTGACATAATGGAATACTTTCAGCGTCTCGGTGATTGCGGGATCGGAAGGTACCGGCGCCTGATCCAACCCGGCCATCCCTTCGACTGCGCGAGCACGCAGGGCGTCGGCCCGCGACTCGAAGTACATTGTCTGGACATTTGGACGTAACTGCCTCCAGGCAAGCTGAAGGTACTCGGGGTAGTTTGCCAGAACGCGAAAGACTAGGTTGACCAGCGGGACGCGCAGGTAGTCCTTGATCTCGGCATATGTGGGCTTAAGGACCGCGGACACATTCGCCTCGTCAATTTCGGTCAACTCCTGGCCGTACAGGCTCAGCATGCTTTCCTCCGGTGCTCGATGCTTTCAGTATGGCGGGGGAAGACGCATCGCCTCCAATTCGTACCCGGTTCGTGTGTCAGTGCCGGTCGAGTATGGCCCCATTTTGGACCAGCTCGATCAGCAGGCCCCCGGTGTCGCGGGGATGAACAAAGGCGACAAGTCCATGAACTCCGCGACGCGGTTCGCTGTCGATTAATTTGACACCGTTCGCGGCGAGTCGTTGCAACTCCGCCCGTATGTCGTCCACGGATACACCGATATGGTGCAGGCCCTCGCCGCGCCGCTGAAGAAAACGCGCAACTCCTGATTCGCTGTCGAGCGGCTGAACCAGCTCCAGTTGCGAGGTTCCCACCGGCAAAAATGCGACTTCCACGCGTTGATCGGGAATGACTTGCCGGTGGTGGGCGGACAGACCAAACAATTTCTCATACCGCGCCAGGGCCTCATTGAGATCGCGAACGGCGAGTGCCGTATGATCGATCTGCTCAATAGTCATTCGTCTTCCAGGGTTCGCCGCTCGATCTCCGCCAAACCGGCCTCGATTGCCGATTCTGCCCCATAGTTCATCGATGCAATGCGATCACTGATACCATCGCGGCAACGACCGACAGAGGGATCATACATCGGCGTGGCCGCGTCGTTTCGCCCGTAAAACCATGCGTCAGCGCGCAAGGCGAGAGTCCTGTAGCGTTCCGCGCCCGATGTGCGGTACATGCTACCCAGCCCCTGCACAACGGTTGAGATGTCGTATGCTGTCACCCCTGTCTTTCGCTCGCGAGGGAAAGCGTGCCACATCCGCGCGCGAATGTCCGGCTCGATGAGATTGTTTACTGACCGCCGGCACAGACTCAAGAAGTCAAGGCGTTCAAAGAGACCCGCTGCCTCGGCCAGGGCGTTGAGTTGATGGTAACCCCAAAGGCTAACCTGCAATTGCCCCGGCTGATCCAGCAGATACGGGGCGTCACCGGTCGTCTCGACGATCCGTGCACAGTGGATGAGTGCCGCATCCCGGAACTCTTCCCGGGGATCAGCCTGGTACAACTCCATGAGCGCGAGAGCGTGTATGCCGTTGATCTTGCCATCGAGGAGGGGCGGCAATTGACACGCCTGAAATCGCTCCAGATAGTGCTCATTGGCCGTCAGGCGGTAGGCGCGCGCGAGAGCCCATAGCGCACGGACGGACCACCAATGCCCACCCTTCATCGACGTGAGTCCGGTGGCGTTGCGCGTTCCCGTGGTATTCCGGATGAAGTTGGCAAAGCTGCCGTCCGGGTATTGCATGTATTCCACAAACGTGAGCCATCGTCGGGCCAGAGCAAGTGCGGTGCGCGATTGGCTGCGTTCGTAGACGGCGAGCGCCAACAGGACAGCCCGCGCCGTATCGTCAAGGCAGGCGATGCCCTCGAAGCCTGAGTCGGCGGCCACCACCGGGTGGTAACGGCCCTCCTCGTGGGGATCGGGCTCGGCATAGATTAGGACAGCACTAACCGTCTGACCGTCGCGTTCAAAATCAAACGTGAGCGCCTTCAGATAGTCCAGTAGGGCCAGATCTTCGCTCACCGTTCGCCGTGCCTTGCAAACGATGGTGATGTCCTCCAGTACTGGACTCCTCTCACTCCACGGTCGTCTCGTGCCAAGCAAGATATGTGCCGCTCAAAGCAGTATATCCGGTGGCGAAGTTGTCGAGATGATGGAACGTGTTTACAATGGCTAGGTTTCGCCGTCGGGCGTGCTGTCTTTTCCTTCGCCGCGAGATCGGTCACGGACCGTTTGGGCGGCGCATTTTTGTGCCAGGCAGAGGTCATGGAGAACGAGATCAGCTTACCCCTGGGCAGTGTTCAGGGAGCCACGCGCGAGGTAGCGGGAAACCGGCCGGTGGATCCTGAGGGCCACGAGATAGTCGTCTCCGTGGTCATGCCCTGTCTTGATGAAGAGGAGACGATCGGCGCCTGCGTGACCAAGGCTCTGGAAGGGATTCGCCTTTCCGGTCTACCCGGTGAGGTCGTCGTCTCGGACAATGGCTCGACCGATCGTTCGGTGGAAATCGCAACAGAACTGGGTGCTCGCGTTATTCATCAGCCGGCGCGCGGTTACGGTAACGCCTATCGAGCCGGATTCGAAGCTGCCCGGGGCAAGTACATCATCATGGGCGACTCGGATGACACCTACGATTTCACGCAGATCCCTGAGTTTATCGACAAACTGCGCGAGGGTAACGAGTACGTCCTCGGTTCACGCTTTAAGGGTGAAATTCTTCCGGGCGCCATGCCCTGGCTCCATCAATACATCGGTAACCCAGTTCTTACCGGTTTGCTGAACTTCATGTTCGGTCTGCGCAGCTCCGACGCCCACTCCGGTTTGCGAGCCTTCACCCGCGACGCCTACCGCCGTATGCGGCTACAGACCACGGGCATGGAGTTCGCCAGTGAGATGGTGATCAACGCTGCTCGGGCCAAGCTCAAGGTGGCCGAAGTGCCTATCGTGTACTACCCGCGCGGCGGTGAATCCAAGCTACGTTCCTTTCGCGATGGCTGGCGCCATCTGCGCTTCATGATGCTGTACAGTCCAGATCACCTCTTCGTGATCCCCGGCGCTCTCCTGCTCTTAATCGGGCTCGTTAGCATGCTTTGGCTCCTGGGTGGTCCGCATATCGTGAGTGGCCACTTCGTGGACTATCACTTCATGTTTGTGTCTAGCTTATTGACCATCGTCGGATTCCAGGTGCTACTCACCGGCTTTTACGCAAAGGCCTATGCCTTTACCCACCGTTTCGCGCCGGACGACGGCATGATTCAGTGGTTTTACCGCTATTTCTCTCTGGAGGCATGGTTGATTGGCGGCCTTGCGGTCTTTCTCATCGGCCTGGGAGTCGACGTAGCCATTTTCAGTACCTGGGTCCAACATCATTTCAAGGACCTCTTTGCTGTTCGGGAAGCGCTTCTGGCCCTCACCCTCATGGTGATTGGCTTACAATTGGTCTTCTCTTCGTTTCTGCTCAGCATCTTGAACATCAATAGTAAAACCTCCGAAGTTACCGCGCCCAACTCATAATCGTTACCGAGAAGGAAGTAGCCGTGGCAGAGGCGACTATCGCAGTAGCAACGCCGAAAACCCTCGAGATTCAGAGCAGACTGGCCAAACACGCCGACAATTACAATCGCTGGATCTTTGCGCAAATCGCACCATACCTGGGCCGGCGCATCTTGGACGTTGGCTGCGCCATCGGAAATATCACGCAGTTCTATGCCGACCGCGAATGTATTGTCGGGCTCGATGTTGTTCCCGAGGAACTGGCGGTAGCTCGGGAGCGGTTCGCCGGAAAAAACTTCGAAACGCACCTGGTGGATGTCAGTTCGCGCGCGCTCTTGCTCTTTCGTGAGCGCAATCTGGATACCGCCGTCTGTCTGAATGTCCTGGAGCACGTCGAGGATGACGTGCACGCCCTCCGCAATATGCGGGACACGCTGATGCCCGGTAGCCATATCTGCCTCCTGGTGCCGGTGAACAAATGGCTCTACGGCCCGATGGATGCAATCGATCATCACTATCGACGCTACACACGCGTCGAGATGAATGCCAAGGTGGCCGAGGCCGGTCTCGAGGTAATTCATCAGAACTACTTCAATATGCTGGGCATCGCCGCCTGGTTTCTGCAGAATCGCGTTGTGCGCCGCTCCATGGCCGCGCCCGCGCAATATAGCCTGTACGACAGCTTGGTGCCGATTCTTAGTCGCATCGAACGCGCCACGCCACCACCGTCCGGGCTGTCACTCGTAACGATCTGCCGCACTCCAACTTCTTAATCCGATTCCAATGCAACGCTAAGGCTGGCTCAATGTTGAGTCTCTACACTCGTGGTGAGAGTAGTTGGCGTGGACCGAGCCACGAGCCGCTCGGTCTACCACCTGAGAGCACCACTGGGCGCCCGTGACGCGGGTGCGCAGTGGTGCTTTTATTGATAGAGAGCACGGAAGGGGGCCAGGATCAGAATCGAGAACGTCCGCTCCATGTCGGTGGTCGGCGCCGGAACTATGGGTGCCCAGATTGCCGCACAATGTGCCCTCTCCGGCTTCGATGTCTGGCTTATCGACACGGATGAAGCGCAGCTCGAACGAGCCGTGCTGAGTAATCGTGGACATCTGCAACGCCGCGTGGACAAGGGCAAACTGACGGAGATCGATCTCGAAGAAACTATGGCATCGATTCACGTCTCCGATGAAGTTGACGCGGTTGCCGAGACCCAGTTCGTCATTGAGGCGGTGATCGAGCAGTTAGAGGTCAAGCAGACATTGTTTTGTGACCTCGCTCGCATCGCCCCGTCTTCAGCTGTCCTGGCTAGTAATTCATCGACTATCGGCATATCACAGATTGCCGATCAGGTAGATGTTGCCGCGCGGTCCCGTTGCATCAACATGCATTTCTTTCATCCGGTGCTCGTAATGAAGCTCGTCGAGGTGATGCGCGGCCCTGATACGTCGGACGAGACTGTGGAACTCACTACGGAGCTTGCCCGCCGCATTGGCCGAGAACCGGTTCTCATCAACCGAGAAGTTTACGGGCTGCTGGTTAATCGCATCCTCGGCGCGATCAAACGAGAAGCGTTTTGGCTAGCGGAACAGGGGTACGCCAGTCCGGAGGACATCGACCGTGCCGTCAAGTTGGGCTTGAATCATCCTATGGGACCCTTCGAGCTTTCGGACTTCAGCGGCCTGGATGTTTTCTACTATGCTGCTCTGCAGCGCTACCGCGAGACCGGCGACGAGCGGGACCGGCCACCACGAATTCTCGAAGAGAAGGTGGAGCGCGGCGACCTGGGACGCAAAACGGGCAAGGGATTCTACTCATACTGATCCGCACTAAAATCCCAGATCCATGGAGCCAACGTTCACCAAATGCCCGCGCCGCGTCCAAAGCGTCTGACAGAACGTTTGACCCCACACTCGCTCTTGCGTGCTGGTTGGCGTCGGGATCATCTCCATCCACAGGCGCACACTTCCCGGGTCGTTACTGACCGTCTCCAGCGTATCGAGCCGTACCGCATAGGTGTGCCTCGGACTCCAGCGCGTGCTGGGATACCATGCCAGGCCGAGAGGGTGGGCAACGCAGTTCAGGAGCCGCCCGCCCTGTGTCTCATAGACCACCGGTTCGACATCGCTGGACAGCCGCCGCAGCGGACGGAGGTAGAAGGTATAGGCCAGGTTAGGGATCGTGTGATTCGGTAAATCGGTGTGCGCCACACCGTATCCCCGGATGTCCACCTGGAGGGAAGTGTTTTGAAGCTGATTGGGAATGTGCGTGTGGTCGGCGTCCATGTAGGAATAAAAAGCGCGCGGCGGCGTCCCGCCAGAGATGCCCTGGTGGATCAGGATCAGGCCATCGTCGGCGGCGGCAACGCCCCAGCCGTGCTGCAGCAGCTTTTCCGCGTCATCATGGAGCTGATAGCTGGGATAGGCATAGGTCGGCGCGCTCACGTCAAGCAGCACGTAGTTCGCCGGCTGCACTCCCGACCCCGTGCGTCCGGTATCACCAAAGAGGTAGAGGTAGTGGCGGCTGCTCAGGTGTGGATCGATCTGGTCTTGCGTGGCTACCGGTACTCCCGGCGGGACCATGGCGACAAACCGATTGATGAGTTGCTGGTGGGCGCCGATGCTGGGCCGCTGGAAGGATGCGCCGGCCGGTGTGAACCCGTTGAGATGGTGACTCCAGAGTGCCTGGGCGACAAGGTACACTGCCACCAGGATCGCCGCTACGCGGCCTCCGGTCCATTGTCGGAGCAGATTGAGCACGGTGCGCGTGCCCAGAATGCCGGCGATCATGACGACAGCTATCAATTCCGCTGAATTGTCTCCCAGTCCGGAGACCATGGAAGGAGTTTGGCTGAACATGTTAATCAGTAGGGTGGGCAAACCAAGGAGCAGCGCCGCCGGAGCAAAAAGGGCGATATAGCCGACCGGCGCCAATAACCGCTCCAGGTAGCCAAGCTTGGGCCAGACGAACAGCACCCGGAGAAAGACGCCGGGATTATGAACAACGGTGTGCAACAGTCCGTGTATGCCGTGTCCCAAATACGAGTAGCGTGACTGGATGTAGGTGTAGGTGCCCGGCTGCCGAAAATGGTGCTCGATGACCAGCGTGGCGAAAAGCGACCACCCGGCGCCGATAACCACCATGGCGATTCCCAGTCCTCGTTGACGCTCGATCAGCGCGGCGTATAAGCCGAACATCGCCACTACCAGACCGATTTCCTCTTTGGTCCCCATGGCGAGTAGGGCGCACACCACGAAGGGTACGGTCTGGCGGCGCTCCAGAAAGAGAAAGGCGAAGAGGAGCAGTGGAGTGGCCAGCGACACCGCGTGAAACTCATACAGATTCAGCGCTTCCAGGGTGGGATAGAGAAAATACAGGAGCACAAAGAGCACTCCCCACCCCGCGTGTCGCAAAACATCGCGGGCCAGCAGGTAGACGGGAAGTGCTCCCAGGCTCAGCGCGATCGTCTGCAGGATTAACAGGCTCTCCGGATGGGGATAGAGCAGGTAGACCAGGGAGACAACGGGAAAGAGTGGCTCTACATGAAAAGAGAGGCGCGTTGTGGTATTCCAGGCCTCAATGTGGAACGGCAATCGGACATTTGTAAAGAAAAAGGGATGCCCGTGGATCGTGTTCCACGTCGCCTGGCCCATATTTCCCATGTCTTGGGCGTGCATCTCATACGCCCAGTAACGTTGCAGACTCAACCAACCGAAGAACAGCGCGTACGCCACACAGACGATGGCCAAGGCACACAGAATCGTGGCGCGACGCATCCGTGAGGGACGGCTGGCTGTTTGCACCGGTACGGCGGGCGGGCGAATTCTCCGTCGATCGAGGGTGTCAGCCATGGCAGGGTATTATACGTGCCTCCTGTTGCCCGCACCCTTGCGCCGCTGATACCCTGACAGAGCACTCAACAGGGGGAGAAGCGACTTCTGAAACGGACACGCGCTGGGACCTGGGGCATACTGCTGGCTGCTTTTCTCCTCGTGCTCGTAGTATTTCCGCGCGGCGCCGTTGGCGCGGCCCAGAGCCTGCCGCCGGTCACGAATGCCGGTGTACGGCTCGGCCTTTGTGACGTCCTGCCCGGGGCGCCACCGGCGCCAAACTCGCCAACCTGGGCGCAGCTTGCCAGCCAGGCGGGCGCTCGCTGGAACCGCTGGGAGTTCCGCTGGGACCATATCGAGCCCCAGGCGGGACAGTGGAACTTTGTAGCTGATGATGCCGCCGTGGCCGCCTCCCGTCAAGCCGGACTCTCGATCCTGGGCATTCTGGATGGAACGCCGCAGTGGGGAGCCGCCCCGGGCCAACCACGTGGCAATGGCGTGCCTCGGGACCTATCCCGGGGGATCAACGATCCCGCCAACTTGTGGGCGGGGTTCGTCCGCGGCGTCGTCACCCACTATCGAGGTCAGGTGCGCGCCTGGGGGATCTGGAACGAGCCTGACCTCCACTTTTTCTGGAACGGTAACGCCGATGACTACTACCGCACGCTGCAGGTTGCCTACCGGGTGATCAAGCAAGTCGACCCAACTGCTCGCGTCTTGATAGCCGGCATGGTTGTGCCCGATCTGCTCTTCCTTTCCACCGTGCTCCAGCGCGCCGCCGCCGACGTGAGCGCCGGCAATGGACCGTCTTTCGACGTAGCTGCCTGGCATGTCTATGGTCCGGCAAGTGAAGCGTTCAGCAATGTAGCCAAGGTACGAGCCCTTCTCACTGCCAATGGTTTTGCGGGCGTGCCCGTGTGGGTGACCGAGGATGGCTTTCCCGCCTCAAATCCGGCGGGTGAAGCCCGGCAAGCGGCGTATGTACTCCAGACAGTCGCTTTTGCTCTAGCAGCCGGAGCGGCGCGCGTTTTGGTCTACCGCGGCAGCGATGACCCAACCCCACACAGGTGGGGACTGCTTACCGCCGTGGGCGGTGTGCGCATGGGCTACGTGGCCTTCCAGGTAGCGGCTCAATACCTGTCCACCGAGGAGGAAGGCATAGTCCTGCCATCGATGCCGGGTGTCGATGGTTTTGTCTTCTATGGACCGAGAGAGCGCGTCTTCGTTCTCTGGAATACGGGCCAGCAGACACAGACAGTGACTGTTCCCACCGGACAGTTGCTTGTGCAGCGTGTCGACTGGCAGGGTGTAACGCAGCCGCTTGTCGCACAAGCTGGAATGGTGAACGTCGATCTTCCTGGGGCGACCTACAACGCGGGGGTCGACCCGAGCAATTCAGTGGTCGGTGGTCCTCCTGTGCTGCTCGTCGAAGATGATACACTTGCTCCAGCCGGCGCGCAAACTACCTTTCTTCCGCCCATCTCCGGCGGGTCGTCGCCGGTGACGTTGTTCAATCCTGGTGACGTGACGCTGCCCGCGGTCATCTCCTCGGAAGATCAGCCACATATTCGCCAGGTGATTCAGATACCGCCGCACGGACTGGCCACGGCGGATCCCGCATTCCTCGCCGGCTCGGACTTCCACGACGTGCTCCGTCTGGATGTACCGGCGCCGGCCATCGGCGCAATGGGAACCGGCGCGGCGGTGGCGCCGTCACGGGACTGGTATCTGGCGGCGCGTCACGGGTCTGTGCAACTGATCTCGACCGCGAAAAGCCCTGTGGCGGTCAATGTGAACGCGTACGGATCACAGGGACGATTGGTCCGCCATCAGGTTCTGTCGATCACGCGCACGGCAAGCGTGATAGTGAGCGCGGCTCCTCACCATCAGTCCCTCTCATTCCACCTGCACGCCGGCGTTCCCATCCTCGTTACTGGCGGGCAGGGCCGGGCCGTGGCCGGCACATCAGCGCTCCAGACCGATTGGTACGTGCTCCATCCAGAGAACAGCCCAATTCATCTGTTCAATCCCAGTGCGAGATCGATAGTAGTGCACGTTCGGCGTGTGGGCGCTCCATCGTTTCCGACCAAGAGCCTGCGACTGGGCGCTCACCATACATTTACCCTGGCCAGCGTCGGCGCCGGCACTAGAGTGCTTCACAGCGCCAGTTCGTTCGCTGCCAGCACAGGGAATCCCGACGCCGGCATGACCATACCGCAAAGGCGTGCCGTCTTTGTCAGTGCCGGCAAGGCCGGGCGGATAGACTTATTTGATCCGGCATCCGGGGAGGCACACGTGGTCATGACGGTGGTGACGGCGCAAGGCAGCCGAGTGATCAATCAAATAGTGCGACCTAATCAAGCTCTGTCGGTGCGCCTACGACTGCCCGCTCAACCTGCCGGCGGAATCACCGTGACCAGCGACGTTTCCGTGATCTCTCAGATTTCATCATGAGCATTGTCGATGGCCCGTAGTGGAGCGCTTCCCGAGAGGCTAGCGGCGGCACGTCCCCGGTCGGGCATCCACCGTGGCTCTGTACAAGCGCTATGGGTTCAAGCGGCGGTCCGTGAACCGCTGGCCGTCTGGTTGCTTACCCGGCTTCTCTTTGTAGTGCTCACCTACTTCGGCGTTATCCTCTTTGGCAGCGTGTTGCACGGCCCTCATCCGTCGTTCACCCATCAACTACTGCCCGCCTGGGGCACGCGCTGGGACACTGTCTGGTACATCCAAATCGCACAACGTGGCTACAACTGGCATCGGCCGGCTGGTACGTCGCCTACCGCCTTCTTTCCTCTCTACCCCCTCGTTATTCGCGTTCTGGTGACGCTGACGCATCGCTCCTACGCGCTGTCCGCGCTTCTCATCGCCAACGTGACATTCCTCGGCGCGCTGCTCTACCTCTGGCGACTCACCAGTTGGGAGTGGGGTCGGGAGGTTGCCGGCCGCGCCGTGCTCTATATCGCCATCTTTCCCACTGCCCTGTTTTTCTTTGCCGGCTACACCGAGTCGCTGTTCTTGTTCTTTACCGTCGCTAGCTTCTACCATCTGCGTCGCGAGGATTGGCTGCTAGCGGGAGTCTTTGGCGGCCTCGCCGCCGCGACCCGGGTCACTGGAATCTTGCTCGTCCTGCCGCTGCTCTATGAGTACTTGCGCAGCCGCAACTTCTCGCCGCGCCGCCTGGATGTTGGTCTACTCACTATCCTGCTCGTCCCCGCCGGACTGGCGGCCTTCATGGTCTACCTCCAGGCGAACGTGGGCGATGCCCTCGCCTTCACCCACTCGCAAGTCGGTTGGCAGAAGTTATTCACCGGGCGGTTGTGGGCCGGGACCCTGGAAAGTCTGCGCCAGATCTTCGTGGTGCAACCGCGCGCTTCCTTCCTGCAGGCGCACAACGTCTTTAATCTGGTCCTCGGCATATTCTGTCTGGGGTGCTCTATCTTGGCCGCTCGCCGGCTACCGCTGGCCTACGGGCTGTATCTTGGCGTGTTCTGGCTGGTGACGCTGGCCAGTCCTGCACTCGCTACCGGATACCCCGTGCCCCTAGTCTCGCTATCGCGCTACGTGGTAATCCTTTTCCCCGTGTTCATGTACCTGGGAGCCGGCGGCCGAAACCGCACGATTCACGACACGTACCTTGTTCTCTCGGTTGGCCTTCTTGCGCTCTTCACCGTCCAGTTCATCACCGGTGGCTGGGTCGTGTAACCCGCTGCCGTAGTCCGAGCTTGCTCAGAGAGTGTGAGGTCAGTCTAGCTTCCTCACGGCGGTTCTCAACCTCGCGCGCCGCGGTCAGCGCGCCTGCTCAGCATTCTCGCGAAGGAGCCTCCGGACGAAAGACAGTTGACAATCCCATCAAAATCGCGTAGGGACGTTGCTCCGGTCTGCGTCCGCCCGGGCGTTGAGTACCACGATGCTCCACAGGGGATTGGGTATCGCCTGTTACACACGCCGGGGAATGAAACAGCGATCGGAGGAGGATGCCACCAGGAATGGAGGCCGCAGGCTGACGCAGACAAGAGCAACGTCCCTACATCAACATCGAGCCGAGGAGGACATCTCAAGAGGGGAATGCCACTGGTCTACCCCGTGCTCCCGAATCCCCCGCGCGACACCTCGGGCCCGCAATCCACTTCCTCCCACTCGATCGGGGCCAATGGTAGGAGCAACGCCTGGGCGATGCGATCTCCTCGCCGTACCGTCACCGCGCGATCGGTGGGATTCATCACCTGCACTTGAATCTCGTCATCCGGACCACAATAGTCGGCGTCGATCACCCCGACTCCATGCGGACAGATAAGGCCGGTGCGCCCCGGCGTCCCGCTGCGCAACATCACCAGCAGCACGTGATCCGCCGGCACCCTTGCCACGATGTTGGCGGGGATGCGGCCCACTGCACCTGGCTCGATGGTGGTATCTAGTCGAGCGCCCAAATCCAGTCCCGCCGCACCAGGACTGTGACGCATGGGAAGCGGCAGGGAGGAATCGATGCGCCGCACCGAGAGGCGCGTCGCTATAAACCCTTCACAGCGGGCGCATTCCAGTCGAATGCTGGTGGGGGTATGAACGGTGGTCCATATTCCACAACGATGTTCTCATGATTGTAGATGCGGATGCTCTCCGGATTGCCGCTGTACGGCTTCTGATTGACCCAGACGCGCATGCTGTCTCCAGCGGGCGGCGTGAACGAGACAACGTCCTTCGCCGGCAGGGTCCGGCGGGCTACCGCTTGATACTGCGCAAGCGTCGGATGCATAACGGTCGGCGACTCAAGGTGAATAACGCCATTCTCGTCCGCGTGGGCATGCAACCAGAACAGGCAGTCATGGGTGTAGTCGTGACCGAAATCCGATGGAATCGTGACCACTTTCCCTTTGTTGATCAAGGAGATATGGGCATGGATGTGGTAGCCGACGCCCATTCCCTGGTTGCAACCGATATTGGCGGCGCTCGGTCCGGCGGAGATCGTGGGAACTGGTGTGGGCGCCGCTGCGGAGTTCGTTCCGCTCGGCCGGAAGACGGTGAAGGCTAACAAAAGGACCACGGCCGCCACCACAACGGCAACTCCACCGCCGACGGCCCAGTTTCGTTCTTGGTGGGCGTGAGTACCCTTTTGTTGTTCCCGACGCTGCTGCGCTCGCCGCGTCTGTCTGGTCTGTCGTCCCATGGTCTGTGCTCCTCAGGTGATCCGGCATGTATGGTGGCCGGGCGAATGCTCCTCCGGCCATGCTTACGCTATTTAGCGCACGATTATAGCGAATGGCGCTTAGCCGGCGCGGACGTCAATGCCTTGTCCGTGTAGCTGCAGCGTCCGCACGTGCCCGCTGGCTACGTCGATAGTGCGGATCAGGTGGTTGTTGGTGTCCGCGATCCAGATCATGCCGTCGCCGGCGCTTATCCCGCCTGGCTCGAACAGTCGCGCGTTTTTACCGGGGCCGTCGAGCGTTCCGGCCTGTCCACTGCCGGCCAACGTATCGACCGTGCCGCTGTCCACTCGTAACACTTTGATCTTATTGTTGTAGGTATCCGCAATACGGAGGACATCACCGTTAGTCGCCAGACCCTGCGGATGTTGGAGGAGGGCGCTCTGCGCGCAGCCGTCCTCGTCCCCAAAGTCAAAGAGGCCTCGGCCGGCAAGGGTCGACACCTCGCCGGAGTGCAGGTCGATCCCGCGGATGGCCTGAGTTTCGGCGCACGCTATGTAGAGGCTATCGTTTCCCAGGGAGAGACCCATGGGCTGGGCCAGCCAGGCGCGCTCGCGCGGGCCGTCCTGAATGTCTTCATGACCGGTCCCCGCCCAGACCGCGACGGTATCGTCGGTCGGATTCAGGCTCCAGATCTGGTGGAGGCCGGCCATCGCAATCATAATCTCATCACCCCATGCCACCACATCCCAGGGAGAAGACAATTCGGTCGATCGTGCGGGACCCTGGCGCACTGTCCTCCGAGCCTGCGTACCGGTACCGGCGACCGTACTAACCCAACCACTGTCAAGTTCGACGGCTCGAATCGCGTGATTATCGGCGTCGGCAACGTAGAGGATGTTGCCGGCCAGTGCCATACCCTGTGGAGTATGAAAACGAGCGTCATTCGATGCGCCGTCCTGTAGTCCAGCTTCCCCCGAGCCGATGATCCGCTCAATTTCCCCATCGAGCCCGGCGACCAGCAGTCGATCATGTCCGGAGTCGGCGATGAATAGGCGATCAGGCGTGGCAAGGACTTTGCCGGGAAACGAGAGGAGCTCCGAAGGCCGGCTGAATTGCGCCGGCGGATACGGCAGGGCGCCGCGTTGCAGTGTTCCGGCTCGCTCATACTCCTCGACCATCTGGATCATGGCGTGGTCCAGCGCGTCGAATCCCGCCTCGCCGGCATGGTGACCAATGACCAGACCATCCGGAGAGAGAAAGACCAGCGTGGGCCATGCCGTGACGGCGTACGCGTCCCATACGCGATGCTCCGGGTCGTTGACCACGGGATGTTGGATCGCCAAGCGCTGGACCGCACGCTCCAGAGCAACAAGGTCGCCCTCGGCCGGGTACTTGGGCGACTGCACGCCAATCACGGCGAGCGCGTCGTAGTACTTTCGTTCCAGCTCCCCCAACTGAGGGAGTTCATGAAGACAATTGATTCAGCCGAAGGTCCAGAAACCAAGAATGATGATCTTGCCGCGCAGCATGGAGAGCGTGAGCGGCGAAGTATTGAACCAGGTAAGGCCGGTCGGGAACTCAGGCGCCCGCACGGCGCCGGCATACGGATTCATCGGTGTCTCCTCAGTGCTCGCTGGTCCAGCTCTCCGCTAGCGGAATCTGTGGTGTGTCTTCCCGAGGCGCCGGCTTGATCTCAAGGAGCGCGTCGATTTGCACACGGCGATAGAGGCGCTGCCGGCGAATGGTCTGCCGGTAACTGGTGACCAGGCCTCGGTTTACGTACGAGTACAGCGTGGCCAATTTAACGCCAAGCACGGCGCAGGCTTCCTCGGCGCTGTAATACTCCTGATCCCCTATATGCACCACCAGTTTTTGCCTCCGACCTCATCGTCCGGGATTGTGAGTCATCCCCACTGGGATATGTCGGTAGGGGCCGGCCCGCCCGGTGCTTGGAGGAGTAGCGTCGCTGCCGACCATCAAGCGGGCGGCCACTCGGGACCGCCCCTACCGATAATTCATTGATACTGACTCCATGTTACCGCGCCAGCTTGAAAGTGTCGATGTTTGATCTAGCTTTATCAAGCTCTATAAAGTTATATTAAGCTGTAATTCGAATCGGTTATTCACGCGGTCCGTGTTGAAAAGGGGCAGGAGATGACAACATCCGTAATGGGGATGGAAGATATAGTGGCGGCGCAGTCCGCGATCACCTGGATCGATGGCCGAGCCGGCGAGTTACGTTACCGGGGATATTCGGTGAGCGAACTCGTGGAGAACTGCAGCTACGAGTCGGTCGCCTACCTGCTGTGGCATGGGGAGTTGCCCAGCGAAACCCAGCTCGATTCATTGCGCGATCCATTGCGCGCTGACCGCGTTGCTCGAGCGGATTTATTGGGCGGCATCAGCGCGCTTCCCCGAACTGCCCATCCGCTGGATGTGCTGCGCTATCTGGTGTCGGCCGATGCTCTCCGCAATCCACTTACCTGGGAGAACAGCCGGGAGGCAAACCTGCGGAAGGCGATTGAATTCACCGCCTGGTTTCCCGTGGCGACGGCAGCGTATCACCGCGTCCGCGCCGGTAAGGAGCCGGTGGCGCCTCGTCCCGATTTGGATACTGCCGCCAACTTTCTCTACATGTTGAACGGCGCGGAGGCAAGCGCCACGGCGGTACGCACCTTGGATACGTCGCTGATCCTTCACGCGGATCACGAATTGAACGCGTCGACCTTTGCTGCCCGCGTCACGATCGCTACCGAATCGAACCTGCATGCGGCCATTGCCTCTGCTCTGGGTACACTCACCGGGCCGCGACACGGCGGCGCGAGCGAGCGGGTGATCCGCATGCTCGAGGAAATTGGGCAGCCGGACCGCGCGGAAGCGTATGTGCGCGGAGAGCTTGATGCCAAGCGTCGCATCATGGGATACGGCCACCGCATGTACCGGACTGCCGACCCGCGCTCGCGCTACCTGCGCGTGATGGCCGAGAAAATGCTCGCCGGGACCGAGCGCGAGAACTGGACGGCCATTCTTGCCGCGCTCTCCACAATCATGGAACGCGAAAAGAATCTCTATCCCAACGTGGATCTCTACGCCGCTGTAGTTAACCACGAGTTGGGCATCGATCCCGCCTTCTACACCGCGGTGTTTGCCGTAAGCCGAATTGCCGGCTGGACTGCCCACGCCATGGAGCAGTTCGGCGGCCGTATGATCCGACCCGCCGCTGAATACATTGGCCCAGCTCCACGGAGCCTAACAGCGCCGTAATTGCCTGACGCCCAACCGTTTCCGGATTTAGTGGCGTCTTCCTTCCACCCGGTAGGTATACGTCTTGGCGCCGCCAAATTGATATTTGTACGGCTCATCGCCGGAGAGAAAGTCGAAGGCAATCGCCTCTTCCTTGATAGCATCCTGCAGGGCATGCGCCACTGCCGCGATTCCCGGACTATACGCGGACTGGGATGGGTCGTGTCCCGAGTTGTAGAGGAAGTAGCGGTCGCGATAGAGAAATCCCATGGTGGCGGCAACGTCGAGTCCCGCGCGCCGAAAGATGGAGAGGCGAAGCATGCCGGCGCCGAGCATCGTGGACGTCAGGTCGGAGAAGTAGCGCCGCATTCGGGGAGTCATGAAGCCCGCCTTTCCCGACCCGCCTGCTTCGTGGAGGCGGAAAAATACCGGTAGATCGTTCTCCAGTTGTTCGTGAGTGGTGACGGTACGCCACTCCCACTCGACATCCTCCTGAGCGCGTCGTAGTTTCCGCCTGATCTCGTGGCGCTGCTTTTTGCCCAGCAACTGCAGATACCCGTCCCAGCTGCTGCACAGCAGTGCGACCGGACACACCTCGTCCTGCTGAATATCGATCGTCAGACCAATCTCATCAGCCGCAATCTCGAGGGCGGAGAGGAGCGGAGAACTCCCCGGCACGTGCCGCAGCGAAATACGATCCCACTCCAGATCGCGCAGGGCGCAGCGCCAGAGTGCGGTAAGAAGCTGGACGGCCTCACCCCTCAGCGCCAGACCATCCATGTAGTCGATGATGTTGGGATCGCCCAAGAGGGAAAGTACGCGCCTATGCTCCCCAGCGTGCACCTGCAGCGGCAGGACGGCCTGCAGCGCGCCGTCCGTGTCCCGCGACACAAAGAGTTCGGCCGGTGTCTCGCCAAAATGGCGCCACCAAATCCGCTGCCACGCCGAGGTCAAAAAGATGCGATTGTCATAACTAGCCCGGAGGAGCTGGTCCCACTCATCAGGATGATGGGTGAAAACTGTCTGATTGCGGCGCTCGATACCAAGGCAGGGTGCCGTGCAGGACATAGCGCCTCCTTGGTAGCACGCCTGAAATCTCTAATTTTCATAGTACATGAGCGTGAAATCGGTCAATCTGTGCTTTGGGTCAGGTGGTCAAAGGTGTACCGTAAAGATAGGACAGGGCGCGAGCGTGTCGCGTTCTCAGTGGATAGCGAAAGAGCCGGCCGTGGACCAGACCATCGTCGAAATTCTCCTCATCCTTGCCGCGGTGAAAGTGGTATTCATCTCCGGCATTCTCTGGGTGGTGTTCAAGCGCGAGATCAAGGAGTGGTGGCGCGAACGACAGGCGCGAAAACTGCCGCCGGCCATCCCCATTTGCCTCTACTGTCAGTCAACCTGGACGCAGGCGGTTGATGAGGGCCAGAGCCGTTGGGATGGTGAAGACCTCGTGCTCGTCACTACCTACGAGTGCCAGCACTGCCGCCTCCCCTTCTGGCACGTCGAACGGGTGAAGACCGGCGCCCTCAAACCATAGCTGGGCGCGTCAGTAGTGGCCGTGCCCCTGTGCCGGCCAGCCGCCGAGGCGGCCAACTACGACATCCCTTACTGCCTCGATACTTCGGTACTGGCCGTGCCCCCTGGCCGGCCTGCCGCCGCAGCGGCTATGCTTGCCAATCAAGCTGTCTCCCATGGGCGACCGCGCCACCAGGCGACGAAGGCCACCTGCGGGCGGAGGGCCGGAGACCCAACGGGTACTCC
>JBPCKK010000138.1:0-7040 GCA_051004335.1 Chloroflexota bacterium | reverse complement strand
GGTGGCGGCGAAGAAGCGGCGTGTGACCGAATCCCAGTCAGCACGAAATGGCGGTGCGAGTTTGGCGCGGGGGCGCCAAACTCGAACGTCGGTGATCTTCATGCGGGGTGTTTAGCGGAGGTACACCCGTGAAAAGTCTGGGTATGGCGCCGGACCCTTGGGCAGCCCGTGCACGTTCTTGCGGGCAGCGCTGAGGTCCTGCAGCCAGTAGGCGATGACCGCCGGGACTTCGTCGTTTTGGATCTTCGCCGCCTTCAGAATCATGGCTTCGCGCGTGGCATGGTTCAACTCCTTGTCCGATCCATTGACCAGATTGTCGTAGGTATGGTCGGAGAAATGGGCGGAGTTCCAGATTCCACCGGTGAGGTACGCCGGATCGATGACCTGGCTGGGCACACCACGGGGCGCCCAGTCGACGATTCCCATCGGCACGGACAACCAGGGCTGGTTTGCGCCGGTACCATAGTAGGTGTTCTGGTCCTCAATGTTCAACGTTACATTGATTCCCGCCGGCTGAAGCTGCTGCTTGATGAACACGGCGTACTGCGGGATCTCGAGGTAGTTTTCCGTGGTCAGTGTCACGTCGAGGCCGTGTGGATGTCCAGCGGCCGCCAGCAGCGCTTTGGCCTTAGCGTAATTCTGTTTCCGCTGGGGAATCTTCTTAGTCACTGCCGACAGTGGGAAGACCGGAGCAAAGGCGTGGTCGTTTCCCAGTTGCCCCAGGCCCTTCAGCAGACCCTGCACGAGCGCCGGTCGATCGAGGCTGTAGGCCACCGCCTGGCGGACGCGCTTGTCGTTGAACGGCTTCTGGTCGACCCGCATGTGGAACTCGCGATACGAGCTGCCCGGGTTCTTGTAGATGGTGAGCTTTGAGTCGGCGAAGAGTGCCTGCGAACCCTGGTACGGCACGTTGGGATAGATGTCGATGGCGCCGCCCTGCAGCGCCAACACGGTCGATGTTTGATCGGCGAAGTACTTCAACTGCACGCCCTTGACGTACGGCAGGCCCTTCGCCCAGTAATGCGGGTTGGCCTTGTAGGTGGCGCCAACCTTGGGCGTGTACTTCTCCAGGATGAAGGGTCCGGTCCCGACATGGCCCTTGGCAAAGTCGCCGATCTTGTAGTTCTTGGGAAGGATGGCCGCGTTGTACGTCAAGGCGGACACGAGGTACGGGAAGTCGACGTAGCCACGGTCGAGGTGGAACCTAACGGTGTGCGTATCCACCTTTTTGATGCCGCCAGGAGACAAGATGCCCTTGTAGGCGGAAAGCCCAGCGGAATTGACCTTCGGATCGACCAGCCGATTGAAGGTAGCCACCACGTCATCAGCGGTGAAAGCGGCGCCACTATGCCATTTCACACCCTGACGGAGTTTGAAAGTCCAAACGCTCGGACTGCTCGCGTGCCAGGACAGGGCAAGCTTGGGCTCAAGGGTAAAGTTGGGCCGTGGATAACAGAGATACTCACAGGCCAACTGCATCGTAAGGATGGCGCCCTCATTGAACAGATGGACCGGGTCAACGTCAGCAGCGGGGACCAGGAACCCGATGCGTAGGGTACCGCCGCGCTTAGGAGCCAGTGCCGGCCCCGCCAACTCCGCCGCCTCCGCGGCGCCACCGATTCCGGTTTCGGCCAAAAGGCCGGTGATGGCGGAGAGCGACACACCGGCCGCCAACATGCGCACGATCAAGTCGCGCCGGCTCATCTCCCCGGTCAGGACACTCTCGATAAGTTCGTACTCGTCCTTGGGCATTACTGATCTCCTCCTACTTTAAAGTCACAGCTCGTCTTGTTCCGGTTCTCCAAACGCAACTCGTTGACAGCTTTCCTCCAGTTGAAGTGGATACCAGTATTCAGGTGGATCCCTCTCGAATGGGGACGCGCCGGCCCGCTCTACCGCTTTATGTCCGGTACACGGGATAGGTCGCTGCCATTCTAGAGGTATGCACTCTTATCGTCAAGAATAGCTACCCAACTTCGCCCGGTTCCCTGTAGTCACATCCCTTGTGGATGCGCGTCTCTCGTAGCGTTGCATTCCCTGTGGATGCGTCTCTCCCGCCACGGACACGCACATACATGAAGGACGCGACTACCGCAAAATTAACCCTCAAAAAATTACCTTGACATGCGCCAGAGCCTCACGTATGCTGCAAAATAGAAGGAGCAACGAGATGGAATCATTGAGCGACATGATCAACGCGAAGCCCAACGTCTTTGAACATTTGGTTCCCACCGATCCCGCGTACGCGGGCCTACCTTTGTTGCGGGCATTTAACTGGGCGGAGTGCCTCAAATCGGAACCTTCGAGGCACTGGTACGTCGTGGCATTTCGCTCGATTCGCAGTACAACGGCGGACGCCGCCTACTTGAAGCTCCTCGACGATTTGGCCTACGAGGAAGCTATGAGCGAGCCCGGTCTGCTCTGGTATTTCCGTGGGACGATGACCGAGCGGCGTGAATGCCTTTCCATCTGCGTCTGGGAAAGTCAGGCACAGGCACAGGCCGCCACTCACCGCACAGCGCACCGGGCCGCCGCCGATATCACCGACGCGATGTACGACGTGTTCGAACTAGAGCGCTGGCTCCTTATCAAACACCCGGTTTCCGGCGAACTCGAACTGCGCCCAGTAGCTCTGGACACGATCGAACCCACCCCGTACCGAAGATCGGCACAAGCGGGCCCCGGCAATGTTCTTAAGGACTTCACCGAGGTCACGTCCGACCTCCACGTTCCCTAGATATAGCTTCGCTTGGATTTGCGGTTCATCTCCGGCTTTGATGTCGAGCGGCTGAGCCTCACTCGCTCGGAAATCCTTGAGGCAGTGCGCGATGCGCTCCGTGCCCAAGGAAACAGTAAGGTGGTGCTTGAGCCGCGGGTCCACCTTGTTCCACCCAATTCCGGCGCCGGCCACTTCAATGTACTGCGCGGACATCTGGTCCCGCAAAACGTGAGCGGTATCAAGGTGGTTGGCGACTTCGTCGACAATTATCGGGTGGGACTGCCCAGCGAGCTTGCTCTGGTGACGCTCTACAGTCCGGATACCGGCGCGCCGCTGGCCATCATCGACGGCACGATGATCACCGCCGCGCGTACCGGTGCGGTCACCGCGCTGGGCGCGCAGTATCTTGCCCGTCCCGACAGCAAGATACTAGGCCATATTGGCGCCCGCGGGACCGCGTGGTGGAACGTGACCATGCTGGACGATCTCTTCGACTTCGACGAAATCCGTGTGACCAGCCATCGTCGAGAATCGCGTGAGGACTTCGCCCACCAACTATCAGAGGCGCTACACAAGCCGGTGCGAGCCGTCGACACGCCCGAGGAAGCGCTAAAGGGAGCGGATATCATGGTCGAGGCCTCCCGTCTCACATCTCCCGCTGTTCTGGTCCGTACCGAGTGGGTAACGCCGGGAACGTTCGTGGTTCCCTATGGGACGATCAGCGCGGTGGAACTCTCGCTCACCTCCATCATGGATAAAGTGGTGGTCGACGACTGGGGACAGGCGGCGGCCGGTCAATTCGGCGCTCTCCGTCGCCATGTGGATCAGGGCCTCCTCACTCGGGAGACCCTGTACGCCGAGCTTGGCGAAATTGTCGCCGGATTGCTACCCGGTCGCGAGGACCCCAGCGAGCGCATCCTGCTCTGGCATCGAGGGCTGGCCACCACCGATGTCGCCGTGGCGCACCACATCTGGAAACGAGCGGAAGCGGAAGACCTCGGGACCGTTCTACCCTATAGATAGGTGACAGAGGACGGCATGCATCCGCCAGTGATTGTTCGCACTCCAGGTGACCGCTCGCTGACGGTGTTCATCGATGTTGCCTGGAACGACCGGCGGCTCTCGCTGCATCCGGAGCTGCTCGCCAAGATCGTCGCCACGCGGGCGGCGATGATGGATGTCCTCGCCGGTGACGAGCCAGTGTACGGCGTCAATACCGGCATGGGCTATCTCTCCAAGATCCGCCTCAGTGAGGAGGATCAGCGAGTTCATCAGGCAAACCTCTTCATGGGGCGCGCTGTCGGCGGTCCTCCCTTCCTCGATCGTGGGGAGTCGCGCGCCATCCTACTGTCACGGCTCTTCAGCTTCTTGAGCGGAGAGGCGGGCGTCACGCCGGAGCTTTGCTCCTGTATAGTCGACCGGCTGAATGATGGATTTATCCCCGCCATTCCTCGGGCGGGCATGGGTTGCGCCGGAGAAATCATTCCGATGGCGCATGCCTTTGGAACGTTCTTGGGACTCGGGCAGGTGATCGCGCCTGATGAGACACTATTTTCCGCCGCGGACGCCCTGCGGGAGCGAAATGTAGCACCATATCAACCAGGCGTCAAGGAAGGAATCGCACTGCTAGCGGGAGCGCCGGGAGCGCTGGCGCTGACCATCGCTCGTTGGCGGAGCGCGACGGCGCTGCTGCGCCAGCTGACCGTCTGCTGGGCCTGCGCGATCAACGCGCTTGATGTGCCGTTGGCACCGTACGATCCCGCCATAGCCGAGCTAGCGCATGACTCCACCATGGGACGTGTCCTGGAACGTCTCGGCGAGCTGCTCGACGGCTGGCCGGGCGGCAAGGGTGCAACGCAGGCGCCGGTATCATTCCGGGTCATCCCGCAGGTGCTGACGCACGTGCAGCGCGTACTCGAGCGGACGGAGGAGGACATTCGGCGGAACCTGCCTGCCGTTACCGATTCCCCCGCCTTCATCCACGGACGCTTCCTAACGAGTGGAGGCTTCCATGCCATCAGTCTGGCTGCGCAGATGGACTCGCTCTGCATTGCGCTGATCCAGGTCGCCGAACTCGGCGGCCAACACGTGCACCGGTTGCTCGACAATCGCTTCAGTGGCTTGCCGGATCAGCTAGCCGCGGTACCCGGTCCGCACGCCGGCCTAGTAGTAGTGCACAAGCGGGTGGTGGGCGTGGTCCACGAGATGCGCAGCCTGGCCGTGCCCATGACCGTGGGCATTAGCGACACCTCGCTCGGTCAGGAAGATGCCATGACGTTTGGCTTCGAGGCCGCCGAGAAGCTGCGTCGGGTCGAGTGTCTCCTACGGGAAGTGATCGCCACCGAACTCTTGGTGTGCCGGCAAGCATGGGCCTTGCGTGGGCTTGAACCGCCGGTAGGCCTGCGCGCCTATGCGCAGGAACTGGCCGGCATAGTACGACCAGTTGATCGCGATCGGCAGCTCGGCCCGGAGATCGACAGTCTAACCGCCCTGTTGGCCGCCGGCCGCTTTCAGTGAAGGTCGGCAGTTCGCACAGGCGCCGCCTCACCGCGCACGAGACCGTGTATAGAAATTGCATGACTGTGGCGCACGGACGCGAACCGTTGCGCTTACTTGGCAATACTGCTGTAGGGACGCCTGCTCCCGTCTGCGTCCGCCTGCATTGTTCCATCTCCATGACGCCCTCTTCCTCCGCTCGACGGCCCATCCCGCCTGCGTGGATTTGAACAGAGGTCTTCCTCGCTGCGCGACATCGTGGCCGTCGATGCCAAGGCGGACGCTGACCGGAGCAACATCCCTACAATGCCTCTCTCGCGAGTAATGGCCAGTCATCTGGCGCCTCTACAGCGAGAATCCGGGGCAGCCTCGATATCCCGTGGTGCGCGCCCCCGACAACCGTCCCAGGCATCGAACCAACCTCTCCAGGGGTGGCCGGTTACTCCCGGACCCGCGATTGAGACGTAGTAATTTTGACAACAGAGCAAGCGCACCATAAACTATGTGCAACCATGGTTATCGCTCAGAGCGAAGATTCCCGGTGAGGCAATTCCTCCTCAAGCGGTTGGGGTTGACGGTCATCACACTTGTGTTGATCTCTTTTGCCGTATTTTTGGTTGTCCAGATCCTCCCAGGGGATGTGGGGCGAGCCATCCTCGGCCCTTATGCCTCAAACCTGCAGGTAACACGATTTGACCACCAACTGGGGGTTGACCGGCCGCTTCCCGTGCAGTACTGGAACTGGATCACCGGTTTCATTCGTGGCAACTGGGGTCAATCGTATTTGCTCAACACGCCGGTGCGCCCGCTGGTCTTGCAGCGGCTGTTAAATTCCCTTGCGCTGGGCGCGTTCGCGCTCCTCATCATCCTGCCCGTATCGATTGGCTTGGGAGTGATTGCTGCTCTGGATCAGGGCAAGACCGCCGATCGGATCATCTCCATCACGGGGCTCTCGCTCCTCGCGCTGCCGGAGTTTGTGAGCGGGATTTTCTTGCTCGTCCTCTTCGCCGTGCAGCTTGGCTGGTTCCCGGTAACGTCTACCGTCCCCTCGGCCAACCCCGTGGACATCATTCACCAACTGCTCCTCCCTTCGATTCCGCTGATGTTGGTCCTCTTTGGCTATATATCAAGAATGGCGCGCGCCGGAACTATTGTGTCGCTCAACTCGAACTATGCGCGCACCGCGGTCCTCAAGGGTTTGCCACGGAGTGTGGTCATTAGTCGTCACGTGTTGCGCAACTCATTGCTACCCACAATCACCGTGGTGAGTGTGCAGATCGGCTATCTGGTCGGCGCACTCGTGGTGATCGAGACGCTCTTCAACTATCCTGGAATCGGGAAGCTGGTCCTCGACTCCGCGGTCGGTCACGATGTACCCATGCTCGAAGCGACCATGCTGATGGTGGCGATTATCTACATGGTTTCCAACTTGTTTGCCGACCTAATGCTTGCCGTGCTCAATCCCCGCATCCGATTGGCTGAATGATGGGAGCTACATGATGGGAGTTGATTCGAAGGATCCGGCGCTCGTCCCTCTGCCCGTGATCGCAAACGTCGCGCCGAACATCACCGTCGCGGCGCGGGTATCACGCCGGCAGCGCGCCAAGTCAGTCGGCATTGCATTGCTCCGCTCGAAAACGTTCATGCTCGGCGCGGTGATCATGCTGTTCTGGATTCTCGATGCGATCTTCTGGCCGTTGATCGTGCCGCGCGATCCGTTTGGCGTGGACGCGATCAATACCCTGACGGGACCATCCTCGGCGCATTGGTTCGGCACCGACGATCTAGGTCGAGATGTCTTCTCCCGCGTCCTCGCCGGCGCCCG
>JBPCKK010000137.1:0-4814 GCA_051004335.1 Chloroflexota bacterium | reverse complement strand
GGGGGCGGTGTGGGGTGCGGTTTCTCCCCCCCCACGACCTCCCCCCCCCACCACTCCGTTATCCTCCCCAACCCGTCCACTCCGGCTCATGCCGGGTGAGTCGATCGGCACTCCAGGAGCCGGGATGGTGTGCCCGCCATGTGTGCTGGCAGCGGGGTGTGCAGAAGAGACCGCTGGTTTGGGTAAGAATCTCATAGCAAGCAAGGCAGCGTAAGCGTCCGGTCATGATTGTCCTCCGAAACTGTTCGGGTTGTCCCCCTGAGACACTACCGGCGACCATCGCCTACTTGCCGTGACCCAGAACTGTAACTTGTGCTGCTGCGGCGACGCCGTCGCTGCTGGTGGCATGGACGGTGCTCTGTGACGGAGTCTGTCCGTTATGCACGAACGCGACCTTCACCGTAAAGGCTCCCGGCTGCATCACGAGGACCTTGGCATCGTTGCCATCGTTGGGTACCGGTACGGACAGGGTGACCACCGCCGCGTGTGCTTGGGCCGCGACAGCCGACTCGTTCACGCCGACGTTGATGTCATAAACGACGCCGTTGACGCGGACGATTGGGTCGTCCCAGCACCAGGACTCCTCAGCCGAGGCGTGATGGGCTTGCCCACCAATTGCAGCGGAACCGAGCATGAGTAGTGCGGCGGAGATTGAAACGAAACGTCGCATGGTAATCTTCCTTATTCCTTCTTGAATCTCACTGATATTGATCCGTTGGCACTGGGACCGTCCCAGGTGCCTGCCGCTCTGTGGCACGTCTGCGCGCTACGGCATATGCCTCCTCAGAATTCCTCTCCTGCCGCTTGGCGAACCTAGCCCGTTCTTTCAAATTGTTACAGGCACTTGCCTGATAGTGAAGCACTGGTAACGAAATGGTGAAGGAACGGTGAACTGATGTCATCCTAGCCCGCCCTATCGCACTTGTCTAGTGGTTAGAACACCATTTATCGGATATTTATGAAAATTTGTTTGGAGTTCCGATATTATATGTCGCGGCATCTCCAAGGGCGCGTTGAGCCGGCTGTCCCTCATGGCTCCCATACGGGAGGTGCGGCCCCGGCCGGAGGCCCTGATTCAGACTGCCCCTACCCCAATCTGAAGCCCTGCAATACCTCCCTCGGTCGGTCTCATGACCGGAGAGGAGGACTCTCGCATCAGTAGCATTGCCTATACTGAAGGGGAGAGAAACTCGGGCCCACCTGAAAGGGTAGTGATATGCGTTTCCGAATCGCAGGGATAGCCCTCGTGGCATTGGGAGTCGGCGTGCTGGCACATGACCTCGGCGCGCGCGCGCAGCCGGCCGGACAACAGGTGGTTTATGCAGTCGGTTGGAATCTGGTATCGGGTCCGCCGGGTAGCAACTTCTCCGGTGCACAGTCACCGCTCTATACGCTGCCGCCGGGAAACAGCAGCTACGAGACCATCACACCCGATCAGGCGTTACATGCCGGCTACGGATATTGGGCTTACTTCAACGCGGGCGCCGCTGTTCGATTGTCTGCCGGCGATCTCGCTCCAGTCAGCATCACGATTCCCGCCGGCCAGTACGTGATGCTTGGCAACCCGAGCGGAGTCCAGCCGGCGACGGTCAGCGGCGCCGATGTTGTCTTTACCTATGACCCGGTGCAGGGCTATCAGTCCGTGTTCGTCCTTCAGCCGGGGCAGGGCGCCTGGGCCTTCTCCTTCGGCGGCGCCATGCTCACGATCGCACCGGCGGCAGGCGTCGCCCCGACACCGGTGATTCAACTCACGGCCTCGTCCGCTCCATCGTCCGTGCCTGCGGTCGCGGTGCTCCCGTCCCGCTATCCGCTCCACCCCAATATCACCGCGACCGTCTTCTGGGTCGGCGAGCCCGCGATTGAAGGTTCCTCGGAGAATAATGCCATCAGCGCCTGGGACGACGCCTGGCAGGAGCACTACGGCGGCTACGACGACTATCAGCACCGCAACGGCTGGTTTCCGGCTAAATTCACGCCGAAGGAGAATCCGTTCTACTTCGACGTACCTTACAACGACTTCAATGACAAGGGCGACCGAAAGCCCCAGTCGTATCAGGTCGTGCCATGGGCCAACGAGCGGCAGTGGGGGCCGCACGAGTCGATGCTGAAGAATCGCTGGGTCCGGATCACGAAGAACAACAAGACGGTGTACGCCCAGTGGGAGGACGCCGGCCCCTACGAGTACAACGATGCGGCCTACGTCTTCGGCACGGCCCAACCGCACAACAAACAGGCCAACAGCGCCGGCATGGATGTCTCGCCGGCCGTGCGCGACTACCTTGCATTCAACGGCCTCAACAACGCCGAGAACCGGATCGATTGGCAGTTCGTCGACACGGCTCAGGTCCCCGACGGCCCATGGAAGCAGATCATCACCACCTCCCAGATCTTCTGGCGCTGAGCGCGCTTGCAGGCTTTGGCTATGCTTCCCATCTGTCAGATGTGCTAAAACGTAAGAGCTTTGGAGGTGGGCGACCGTGCGAAGAGACGAAGCATTACGGATCCTGGCCGCGCACCGGGCCGACCTCGATCGGCACGCGGTCAAGCAGCTCGCCCTCTTCGGTTCCGTCGCTCGCGACGATGCACGGCCGGAGAGCGACGTCGATATTCTGGTAGAGTTCAGCGAGCCGGTCGGGCTCTTCGGGTTTGCTGGACTCCAGCTTTACCTGGCAGAGATTCTCGGACGTCCGGTGGACCTCGTGCCTCGAGACAGCATTCGGCGGCAACTGCGAGAGCGAATTCTCAGGGAGGCGATCCCTGCAAACTAGAGAATGGAAGCTCTACATCGAGGACATTCTGGAGGCCGCTGAAAGGATCCAGGGATATATCCACGGCATGAACTTCGAGGCTTTCTGCGCGGATCGAAGGACCGTGGATGCGGTGACCCACAACGTCGAGATCGTGGGTGAAGCTACCCGCAGTGTCCCGGTCGAAGTGCGAGGGCGTTATGCGCAAGTACCTTGGGACCAGATGTACAGCATGCGCAACGTTCTCGTTCATCACTATTACAAGGTCAACTTGGCTATCTTGTGGACGACGGCAACGAAGGACATCCCTCCCGTCGTCCCCTTATTGGAAGAGCTTCTCACCCGCGAAGCCTGATCCGAGCTTCACTTGCCTCGAATCGAGGTTCTTGTCCAGAAGAATCTGTTCGACGCCAAAGGGTGCGCGTGCACACCGGCAACAACTCTGATATAATCTCGATAGTCTGCAGGATCTGAATGGGCCGCTTCGGAACGGTCCGCTGCCGCCTGACAGAGAGTAAAGAGGAGCATATGGAACTGAAGAACGCGGTCATTGTCGATGGAGTCCGGTCCGCCTTCGGGCGTGGCGGACGTGGCTCGCTGGTGGCGACGCGGCTGGATGAGGCTGCTGCCACGGTGCTGCGCGCCCTGCTCGATCGCAACCCGAAGGTCGAGGACTGGATGATCGAAGACATCGGCCTCGGCAATGTCCAGGGAGCCGGCGAGCTGGCAGGCATCGGCGCCAATCACGTCGCCCGTCTGGCAGGGCTCCCGTCTGAGGTCAGCTCGTTCGATTCGAATCGTCAGTGTGGCTCCAGCATGGAGACACTGCACCGGGTCGCCCAGTCGATCATGGTCGGCGCCACCGATACGGGGATCGCTCTGGGGATCGAGCGCATGGGCCGCGGCCTGGGCGGCGGCGCGAACGCCGCGCCGAGAAACCGGATCACCGAGTTCAACAAGAAGCGCCTGGAGCAGAACGAGGCACAGCGCAATCTGGCGCGAAACCACTTCGAGGATTTCTCGGTCCCCTTCCCGGATTTCATCCTCAATTCGACGCCGGTTGTCTCGATGACCCAGACGGCGCAGAACGTTGTCGAGGTCTATAACCTCTCCCGCGAAGAAATGGACCAATTCGCCGTCGCCAGCCATCGCAATGCGGTCAAGGCATACGAGAAGGGCGCCTACAAGGATGAGATCATCCCGCTGGAGGTCGAAACGCCGGTCTTCGACGATCAAGGCAACTGGCTCCCCGACGAGCATGGTAAGAGCTTTTCCTTCGACCGGGACGAGTGCATCCGTCCCGGCACGAACATCGAGGCATTGAGCGCCCTCAACCCGGTCAAGGGAATCCAGAGCTTTGGCAACCAGGAGCTGAAGATCACCGCCGGCAACTCCTGCCCCACCAACGACGGCATCTCGGCCGTGCTGATCATGAGCGAGGAGAGGGCGCGTGAGCTCGGCCTGGAGCCGCTGGCCCGGATCGTCGGCTTCGGCGTCGCCGGCGTCAAGCCGCAGGTCATGGGCCTCGGCCCGGTTCCTGCCACCAAAAAGGCGCTCAAGCACGCCGGCATCCGCGCCGACCAGATCGACCGCGTCGAGTTCAACGAGGCCTTCGCCGCGCAGGTGATCCCCTCCTGCCGCGAGCTGGGTATTCCGATCGAGAAGGTCAACGTCAACGGCGGCTCGATCGCCATTGGTCACCCGCTGGGCGCCACCGGCGGCCGTCTCGTCCTGACCGTCGCCCACGAGCTGCGTCGCTCCGGCCTTCGCTACGGCCTGGCGACTCAGTGCATCGGCGCCGGCATGGGCATTTCCACGATCATCGAGCGGATGTAACCTAACCCCCCGGCCCCCTTCCCTAGAAAGGAAGGGGGAGCAAACGACGATGGGGGTGTGACGGAAGGGGAAGTTCGGCCACAAGGAGTGATGGTAGGTGTGATTCATCTACCGTCACCCCTTCATGTTTTTATACTGAAACGTATGGCGCTCATCAATCGTGAGAGACTAGTGGACTATCAGGGCTGATTTGGTGCCCTCGTTTGCTCCCCCTTCCTTTCTAGGGAAGGG
>JBPCKK010000136.1:0-12308 GCA_051004335.1 Chloroflexota bacterium | reverse complement strand
GGGTGGGACGGCACTTGCCTGTGCTGTCATAGTCTCTCTCCCCGCTGCCGCTGTCACGGCGCTTGTGTCTCTCGACGCCCGCTCCGCGGGGCAACTATTTCCACTCGCCGATGTACGCCTCCATGATTATAAGAGCAATAGACGTGCAAGCACATCTGCGACATTGGATAGAGCGCTGGCCTGGTTCACCTGGTTCAATAGGGTTTGGCACAGACGCAGGTACGGGCCGTGCGCCGCTGCCGGCCCGCCGCCGCAGCGGCCTTGCGTGGTCATCGAGACATTTCCCCGTCCACCACGACTTTGGCTGCCAGGCGCCGGCCAACGAGCTGTTCGCCATGCACGAGCAGATTCCGCCCCCCGCCACCGTGCCTGGTCTGGTTGCGCTAAATCATGACTGCCGGCGCTAGAAGGCGGAGATCATGGTGGACGGGGGAGCGTCTCGAAGGCTGACAGGCCCGCTGCGGCGGCGGGCCGGCGAGGGCGCACGGCCCGTACCAAGGGATGATCTTGGTTAGCGAGCGCGGGCGGGACGGAGATCAAGAGGGTTCCGCGGCCGCGCCGAGCCGATTGCCTAGAACATACATTGCCCAGAACATAAATAGTTATGCAGGAAGGGGTATAGTGGGAGGACATGTGCAGCAGTACAGGGGAAACGCGAATGTCGCGAGCATTCCCGGTACATTAGTCCGGGGCGCGCGGCGCCCTTTTTTGTTGATTGGAACACACTCCGTGGATGATACCGCTCCCCCCAATACCCTCTTGGCCAAGGGCGTCACGCTGGTGGCCGTCGTTCTGCCGTTCGCCGCTACAGTGTTCGCCATTGTCAAGCTCTGGCACCATGAGGTGGTCCCCATTGACCTTGCACTGCTCGCTGGCTTCTATCTGATTACCTGCTTTGGCATCGGCATCGGCTTTCACCGCTTCGCCACGCATCGCAGCTTCCAGAGCCGGCCGGTGGTGGAATTTATCCTGTTAGCCGCCGGTTCGATGGCGGTTGAGGGGCCGGTGCTGCAGTGGGTGGCTACCCACTGGAAGCACCACAAGCACGCCGACAAGCCCGGCGATCCGCACAGCCCGCTTGAGGGATTATTTCACTCGCACATGGGCTGGATGTTCGGCAACAGTGGCGGCGATCCGGCGGTCGATGCCAAGCAGCTGATGAAAGACCCGATCGCCGTCTTTATAAGCCGGACGTTTGTGCTCTGGGTGGGTCTTGGCCTGTTGATCCCGTTCCTTATCGATGGGTGGCGCGGGCTGCTCTGGGGTGGCCTTGTACGCATCTTCATCATGCACCACGTTACGTGGTCGGTGAACTCGGTCTGCCACCAGTTCGGGCGACGATCCTTTGATACGCCGGACCAGAGTCGCAATCAGTGGCTCGTTGGTCTGCTGGGCCTGGGCGAGGGGTGGCACAATAATCACCACGCCTTTCCGGAGTCGGCCTTCCACGGGCTACATTGGTATGAGATCGACGCTTCGGGCTATCTGATTCGGTTGCTGGAACGCACGCGGTTAATTAGCGGAGTACGGCGAGTTTCCGTCGAACGGATGGAGCGTAAGCGCGCCGCATAGTATCCTCCGCGGCGAAGAGAGGGCAGCGCCACGACCTTCCTGGCTGGGTTACACGGCACCATTGCCGTCGTGCTTTTCTGCGCGTTGCTTTTTGCTGAGGAGTCGGGCATCCCCTTGCCGTTTGCCCCGGGCGAAGTGGTGCTTATCGCCGCCGGCATTCTTATTGCGGATGGCAATCTCTCGCCCTTTATCTTCGTGCCGGTGGCTTGTCTCAGCGTGTTGGGCGGCGCGTTGACCGGCTATCTCTGGACACGGGCGATCGGCGCTGAAAGTCTCCATGCGTTGGCCGAACGAGTACACGCGGGCCGTGCCCTGGATCGCGCCTCCATCCGGCTGCGTTCCACCGGCGCCCGGGGCATCGGCATCTCGCGCCTGATTCCTGGCCTGCGAATCTATACGTCGCTGGTCGCCGGGGCACTGGACATCGATCTGCGCGTCTTTCTGCTCGGCGCCATACCGGCGATTGTCATCTGGGTGGGGTTCTTCACCCTGCTCGGCGCCCTGGTCGGGATACCGGCGGAGCTCTTTCTGAGCAAGGCAGGGAAATTGGCCCTGGACGCGGCGATTCTGCTGGTCATTGGTCTGGGCGGTCTGGTTGCCCTGCGGCGGATCCCGCCGGTGGAGCGCCACGATAACGCATTGCTCCGCGCGCCAAAACGCTGGCGTTTCAGCCTGGCCTTGATCATTGACGTTGCCATCGTGGCCAGCGTGGTCTCTGGTGTCACCGAGTTGGTGCGTGAGGCCGGAGGGCCGGTGGATGCCGACGGCTTCGTCGACATCGCCCTGATCATCGCCGTCATCGTTCTGGGCTACACCGTGATCAGCCGGCGCGGCCCTGGGGCCACCGGCGGCGAGGCTCTGCTTCACATAAGCTACCGCACGGATTGGCGGAGATCAGTGTAGAGCGGACCGCTGTGTCTCACTGGGCGCCGTCGGACGTGTTGGCTACCGCCGCTTCCACAATCCCTGCGAGGGGATACGGAACGCGCGATTGAATTTGCTTGAAGAGTTTTCCCAGGCGATGAGCGCGGTGAGTTCGACCAGTGCGTCGGCTGAGTAGATGTCGCGGAGGCGGGCAAATAATTCATCGCCGACTTCACGCCCGGTGATCGTCATGCAGTCGGCGTATTCCAGACTCAGGCGCTCAACGTCATCGTAGAGAGCGCTCGTCGCGTACTCGCCAAGCGCCAGGATCTTGTCGTCGGAGAGACCCAGTTCACTGCCCACGGCAGCGTTGATGTCCTGTCAGAACTCGCACCCATTGAGTGACGCCACCCGACGGTTGATCAGTGCCTTGAGCTTCCCATCGATGAGCCCCGAGCCATCGATGCCGCTGAATATGGCGCGTACCCCACGAAAGATCGTAGGGCGTCGGGCATAGATCAGGTTATTGAGCAATGGCGCTCCCCACTTGGCGGTCTGCGCCTCGAATACTGCGCGAATTGGACGGTCAACCGCCTGCGGATCTACTCCCTCGATGCGTGCCATGCAATCCTCCTCTATTGGTCACTGGAACTGGAGAGCGAACCGTGATGCTTCTCACTCGACCCGCGCTATCGCCTGAGGACAGCGTGCTTCTCCTCCACTGTATGCGCAGGCCCGAAATGTGACAAGAGAAGGCATAACGAAGTCGCGCCCTTGATAGGTGCGCGTGTCCTTGGCCCTGTCGTCACCCCGGAACACGCGCATCCACAAGGGATGCGACCACACAGACTGACGTGCTTCCATCGGGGGCATGCGGCCACATTCTGTAGTCGCACCCTTCATGGGTGCGCGTGTCCTCGTCAGGAGGGGCGCCTCCTAGGAGGGATGCTACGACCGGGGCCACGCGCATCCACAAGGGATGCGACTACACGGAATCAGGCCCACATGCAGCCGGACGCACACTTTCCGAGAGCCATAACGAAACCACAACACCGCGTTCACAGCCCCGAAACATCCGTTTGCGATGCTGGGTTCTGAGCCAGGAGAGTCGCCGTGATGAGGAGAGGGAAAATGTCGATATTTGGGCCGAGACATACGTGGCCGGATTTGTCGGCACGCTCGACCTCTCCAGCGGAACGATAAGCCCGATCGGTATAGGGTTCGGGAGCCCCACGGGATTGGCCTTCATTCTCTGAGAGTGCGGCGCCGACGACGCTGCGCGGCGGCCGTCTGGACACCGATCGTAAGGTTGCACGTGCGGCACTGGATATGATTCGACAGCGACGTGAGGCTGCAATTAGTTCGCCGGCTCCGATAGAGCGAGTGCGGCAAGCGACCAAGCCTCATTGAGGCCGGGCTGGCCGGAACGCCTTTGGGTGAGTCCGCCCCTGGCCATAAGCGACATGCCGGATTTGGGGTTTTGCCGATTTGGAGATTAACCCCCAAATCGCTGGTATAATGTCCTTATGATACACGAGACGCCTCCCCTCGATGCCTCGCTGGCGAGTCAACTGTCGGAGCTCGACCAACTTCGCCGGCAAATCGGCGCCGAGACCGACACTCCTAGCCGCTGGATCGGCAACCTGCGGCGTCTGGCCCGCGCGCGTGCGGTCGAAAGCTCAGTGTCAATTGAGGGCTACCGCATATCTCTCGACCAAACACGAGCTATCCTGGACAGAGGACGCGGACGTGAGCGCGACGACATAGCCGAGCAGGCAGTGGCCTGTTATGGACGCGCCATGGATCACGTCACGGTGTTGGCCGGCGACCCTTCCTTTGAATGGTCGGAACGCCTCTTGTTGGATTTGCACTTTGATGCGTGTTACTTCCAATTTGAACAACGCCCGGGCCGATGGCGATCAGGCCCAATGTACGTCAAGTCCGGTCCGAGAACTGTCTATGAAGCACCGGATGCTGATCGTCTACCGAGTCTTATCGACGAACTCATTGCATGGCTTCGAACGGGCGACCTTGAAGCGCATACCGTGGTGCGTGCTGCCATGGCACACCTGCATCTTGTGTCAATTCACCCATTCCGCGACGGCAACGGTCGTGTCTCGCGACTTGTCCAATCGCTCGTTCTGGCCCGTGAAGGGACCCTTGCCCCCGAATTCGCGTCCATCGAGGAGTACTTGGGTGAGCACACCAGTGCATACTATGCGGCGCTGGACGAGGCACACGGCGCGGTCTATGATCCATCTTGCGACGCACGGAACTGGGTCGAGTTCTGTGTCACCGCGCATCTGGCGCAAGCGCGCCGGCGCCTGCGCGACATCAAAGAAGCGGCGCGCCGCTGGAACGTGTGCGAACAGATAGCGGAGGCGCGGCACTGGCCTGATCGGCTGGTCATCGCCATGGAGCAGTCACTCACGGGAACCTTGACCAATTCGACCTATCGGGAAGAGGCTGATGTCACCAGCGAAGTGGCGCGACTCGACTTCAACCGTCTCCTCGATTCGGGTCTCGTTATTCCGCGCGGCAAGGGCCGCGCGACTCGATATGTGGCAAGTGCAGCTCTTGAGGAGCAGATTGCGCCCAACCGATCCGTCGACCCGGCCTTCCTCGCGCCGAGATCGGGTCCCACGATCAGAATCACAGCTTCTCCCTCGCCTGGAGTCACCAAGCATGTGGAGAGCCATGAGTCCACGGGCGCCACGAGATGAAACATACGAACATGCCAATGTAGAACCGACTGGATCTGCAATCCCATGGAAACGCGATGAGGCTACACAGCAACAGGGCGAACAGGGTATAGAACATGCCCCCGCACGCCCGAAGGTTGAGACGCCGGTAACGCCGGAATCAGGGTCAGTCAGACTTATGCGAAGACAGGAATCTTGTGCTTCTCCAGCAGCCGTGCCACGACCTTCGCCTCAGGGAGATTGTCCAGGTTGACGCCGCCGCGGACGCACGTCAGCTCGATGCCGATTGGCTGCCGGTCTGACCCGTAATCCACGCGGCGCTCATGGTCCAGATCAGCGCCATAGGCGTAAGGAACGTCGCGGAGCCGGATATACACGGCGTTGGCTTCCCAGTCATACTCGATCGTTGCTGTCATGGTTGGTCCATGTCGGCGACCGAAATTACCTGACTTTGTCCCTCGGCGCCATTGCGATAAGAATAGAACATCGCACTTTCGTGTTCGTTGCCCGACTCGTCCCCATGGAGAGCAAAGTATGGTATCCCCAGCGCACCGTCTCACCTATGAGGATTATCTCCGCATGCCCGAAGACGGCCATCGCTACGAGATCATCGATGGAGAGCTATTTGTGTCACCCTCACCATCCATTCGCCACCAAGTCGCTGCCATGAACTTATGTCTGGCGCTGACCCAGTACGTGAGAGCGAACAGTCTGGGGAGAGTGTTTATCGCGCCCTGCGCGGTGCGCCTCACTCCCGATGAGCCCGTCGAGCCGGACCTCTTCTTTATCAGCTGGGAGCGGGAGCACATCATCGGCGAGCAGGCGGTCAACGGACCGCCTGATCTCATCGTCGAGATTCTCTCTCCCTCCGGTGTGGGCCGCGATCGGTTTACCAAGTTCAACCGCTATGCCCAGGTTGGTGTCGCCGAGTATTGGATTATCGATCCCGCTTCGGAAACGATTGAGCAGTATGTCCTGGAAGAGGGGCAGTACGTGGAACTGGCTCCCCACGGTGATGGGACACAGGGCTCGAGAGTGATACCGGGCTTGCGATTGTCGGTGACAGAGCTCTTCGTGGCCTAGTTGTCGAGGCGAGGGCCAATCTTTCCCAGGCGGACGCCGGGCGACCGGAAGGCAGGTACTACGTATTGACGTAGTACGTTTTTTCGTAGTTACCTTTGGGCCTGGACGTGCCAGATGATGCCAACGCCGAAGTCGGCGATGAGGAGGGAGCCGTCGCGGGCGCCGATGACGGCGATGGGATGGATCAGGCCGGTGGCAAAGTCGGAAACGATCACGCGGTTGCCGGCAAAGTGGACATCTTTAACACGGCGCCCATTGCTGCCCACGCCAACATCCTGCCCCCATTCCGCGATGAAGGCGTCTCCCCGATAACGCGCCGGGAAACTGCGGCCGGTGTAGAAGGTAAGGCCGTCGGCTGATGCATGGGCTTCCAGCGAGGCAACCGGCGGAATCGTGCCGTGGCAGTTTGTTCCACCGCCGTTTCCCCAGCAATCCGGCCAGCCATAATTTCCACCGGAGATAACGTGGTTCAGCTCGTCGGGAACCTGATCGTCGTGGTCATCGCGGCCGTTGTCCGTGGCGTAGAGCTGGTTTTTGCCTGGCCGGAAGGCCAGTCCATACGGATTGCGCAGACCGTGGGCGACGATCTGTGCGTGGCTGCCGTTGGCGTAGAAGCGCATCACCGTCGCGCTGCGCGGATCGCGCTCCACGCAGGCGTCACACGTCGAGCCCACGCTCAGATACATCCAGCCGGCGTGAAAGGCGATACTGTCGTTCTGGTGCTCGCCAAACGGCAGGCCGGTGACGATGTCGCGGCGCGTGAAGCGGCTGAATGAGTGCGAGGGAGAGAGCGTGGAGACTCGTCCCATCGAGGAGACGTACAGCAGGCCCCGATACCACGCCAACCCAAGTGGTGTGTTGAAGCCGGAAGCAACCAGAACTACGCGGTGATTCCCAATGGCAAAGATCCTGCCGTTTTCCTGAGCCACATAGAGCCGATTGTCGGGACCAAAGGCCATCGATGTCGGTTGTTGCAGCCCGTTCACGTAGACATCAGCCCGAAAGCCGGCGGGGAGAGCGGGACCAGATTGCGCCCCGACACGGCCCGAGGGGATAAGGAAGAGGAGAACGAGGACGATAGCGCACAACGCGCAGGTACTACGATTGGCCATGAATTGCCCCCATGATGATGTTGACAAGAACAGTAACGCGGAAGCACCGCAAAAAGTAACAACACCCAGAAAATACACCTGTAGGTCAGGACTTATAGTTTTTTACAGTGAAGACGGCAATAAACGTGCGTCGTTCCCGTAGTCCCGGCTTTAGCCGGCGAATGCTCTCCCCGCTAAGCACCGCCGGGCCGTGCGAGCATGTTCCCGGGTAGGTTCTTCCTGGCGACGGGACTTGGCTGGAGGGACAAGCTAGATGAGCAACGCCCCGCCGGCTAAAGCCCAATACAGTATAGATAAGGATCAGCACTGGTTCCCCCGTCTCTTGACGTCGCTCGGTAGGGGCGTCTTGCATACGCCCGCGCCGGCCATTCGACGCCGATGTCGGGCACGCCGGGCGAACGCAGATCGCCCCTACCCGTCCCAGACCCACGGTGGGCGGGGCCGCATTCATGTCTTATCTCAACCGTATTGGGACGGCGCCCCGCGCTACATTTGGACGGCGCCTCCAGGTGACGGAAACCCCCAAAAGGCGATAATCGACGCGAGGAGACGGGCAATCTACCGAATAACGGCGATGGATCCGGCCAGTGCCGAAGCGATACTGCACTGGCAGTATCCCCACCCGTACAGCTTCTACAATCTCGCCCTGGAGAACGAGGACGATACCCTTCAGGAGATGCTCGATGGCTCCCAGTATGCCGTACGGGACACCGCCGGCAGCCTCGTTGGCTTCTTCGCCTTCGGCCCAACCGCCCAGGTCCCGGGCGGCCACCGCGCCGGCGCCTACCGGGATGATCGCTACCTTGATATTGGCCTGGGCATGAGTCCCGACCTCACCAGCCAGGGCAAGGGAACCGAGTTCGTGCAGGCGGGAATCGATTTCGCCGCGACCACCCTAAACGCGCCCGCCCTCCGCCTCAGCGTGGCCACCTTCAACCAGCGCGCCATCCGGGTCTACGAACGAACCGGCTTCCTCCCCGGCATCCGCTTCCACAGCCTCCTCCTCAGCGGCGAAGCCGAGTTCCTCCTCATGACCCGCGGCTAAATGCCAGCCTGGCGCTGCCCTCCTTCGGTACTGGCCGTGCGCCCCTGCCGGCCAGCCGCCGCAGCGGCCACGCTGCACAACCATGATGTCTCCCACCACCTCATCGCCCCGATATGCCCCCTGCCCTACCGATAATTCACAAACTGTAGCGGCAGATCAAGATTCCGCTCTCTTACCGCGGCGATGGCCCGCTGTAAATCATCCCGGCTCTTGGCGGACACGCGCACGGCATCACCCTGGATCTGCGCCTTGGCCTTGGGCACCGTGTCGCGCACCAGCTTGGTAATCTCCTTGGCGGTCTCCTGATTCAATCCACGCTTCAACGTGATGCGCTGCCGCACATTGCCGCCGCTGGCATTCTCCACATTGCCCGGCGCCAGGATTTTGAGGTCGAGATCGCGGCGAACCATCTTGGACTCCAGCACATCCACGATACTGCGTAGCACCATGTCGCTGGGCGCCGTCACCACCAGGGCGTCACGCTCCAACTCCAGCGTCCCGCCAGCGGACTTCAGGTCATAACGCTGGATCATCTCCCTATGAGTTTGGTCAACCGCGTTGACTAACTCCTGGCGATCAAAATCGGACACGATGTCGAACGATGAATCTCCGGCCATGCAGTCCCCTCCTGCGTCGCGTCCGGCCAATGCTCCCGACGCGCGTCTTTCCCCAGTGTAGAAGGAGAGACTGCGCGGGACATGAAAAAACGCCCGGAATACACCGGGCGTTCAGGATCGCGGCGAAGGTTGCGTTTGCGTGCTGGCCCCTCGCTATTCAGTTGTAGCCATACTTTAACATGAAGTCTCTATGAATGCAATATGAACGTGGGATGAATTGGTTGCGGAAGGGGCGGCTGCCCTGTCATCATGGTGTCCGGTGCAGTTTGTCGCCAGGCGTCCGACTGGGTGGACGCCATGGCCCGGCATTCCAACACTTCCGTACGGCACTCGGCGACCCACGACAGCACGGCACGCGAAGGCGATGGACGAAGTAATGGAGATCGGTATGAGCGGCGAGACGGTCTCCCTGGATTGGCAACGGGTGCTCGATACCCTGGCCGATCCGATTGTGGCATCCGACGTGTCCGGCCGCATCATATACGCCAATCGGGCAACGGAAGCGCTTCTCGGCTGGCATGCGTCAGAACTCATCGGACAGCCGCTGACCGTTATCCAGCCGGAGCGATTTCGCGCGGCCCACCTCGCCGGATTCTATCGCTACATCACGACGGGTGAATCGCGCATCCTTGGTCATTCGGTGCGTATCCCCGCCCTGCATCGAAACGGAACGGCACTCGACATCGAGTTAGCGATCAGTGCGATCGCCACGGCCAATGGCCAGGTGATCGTGGCATCCCTCCGCGATCTGCGCGACCGCGTTGAACTGGAACGGCAGCTGGCCGTGACGGAGTACCTACGCGCCACGACGGCTGCCGCCGGCCGGCTCACCTCGCTCCTCGACTGCGAAGCAGTGATGACGACAGTGGCGGAGACCCTGGTCGATAGCTTCGATGCGGTTCTGGCTCGGGTGTGGATTGCTGAGGCGTCGAGCGGCATGCTCGCGCTGCGGGCCGAGGCGAGCAGCGGGTATCGTCCCTCGGTAGCACGCCAGATCGCGCTGGACTCCGCGGCGCTCCCTATATGGCTGGACAGCGTGGCCCAGCGGAAAGAGGTCTTTCTGCGCAATGATGTCGCCGGTGATCTGTACGTTGATCACGAGTGGATGGCTGCCGGCGGGATCACCTCGATAGCCGCCTTTCCTCTGCTCTTCGCTGGGGAACTGCAGGGCATCATGGTTGTCTTTGGCTGGCGGCCATTCAGTGAGGAGCTGATCGAAGTACTGAGCAGCTTTGCCGTTCTCGCTTCCTCGTCGCTACATGGCGTCCAGCTCTTTGCGCGTGAGCAAGCTGCCCGCGACGAGTTCCTCTCCACGATGTCACACGACCTCAGGAACCCGATTACCGCGCTCAAGGGCCGGACTCAGGTGCTCCTCCGCCGCCTCGACCGCCTCCCCGCCGAGGAACGCGAGACATTTGCCCGCCACCTGGAGAGCATGGATGCCACCAGCGACAAGATGGATCGCTTGATTGGCGAGCTGGTCGAGGTGACCAGGCAGCGGATGACACAGCCATTCGTGCTGCGCCGCGGCCCCGTCGACCTGATTCGACTTGTCCGCCAGGTGACGGCGGATGGGGCACAAGGTAGCGACCGGCACACGATCACGGTGGAGAGCGACGGAAACATGTTGATCGGCGAGTGGGACGAGACGCGCCTGGACCGTGTTCTGACCAATCTCCTCGCAAATGCTATCAAGTACAGCCCGGCGGGTGGCGAGATCGTGGTGCGCCTATCTCAGGAGCAGAGACCGAGCGGAGCGGTCGCCCGGATAGCGGTACAGGATCAAGGGTTGGGAATACCGGCGGTGGATCTGCCGCACATCTTCGAGCGTTTCTTCCGTGCCGGCAATGTGACTACCAGCATTGCCGGCAGTGGGATCGGGTTGGCCGGCGCTCAACAAATCGTGGTGATGCACGGTGGCACGCTCTCCGTGGAGAGCGTGGAGGGCGCCGGCAGCACCTTCATCGTGGAACTCCCGTTGCCCTGAGTGGCAGAGCGGGGGCCTGTCTCCTCCGCACATGCCGTTTCCAACGCATACTATGTCTCGAAAGAGGGCATGCTATAAAAACCCACAAGACCACCATCAGACTCGATCCTGCCCTGGTCGATCAGGCCCGCGCCGTCTTGGGCACGACCGATGCTGCTTGACCTAGTGATCCTCTCCGGCGGCGTGCAGCGCGCTTTCCTCGTCCGGTTGGCTGAGCCAGCACT
This sequence comes from Chloroflexota bacterium, assembly GCA_051004335.1. Taxonomy (GTDB): domain Bacteria; phylum Chloroflexota; class UBA5177; order UBA5177; family UBA5177; genus CAVSUG01. The sequence goes on along the minus strand of JBPCKK010000136.1, from coordinate 1,102 downwards.
CTTCACGCCGCAGTTGATTGAGGACCGGCTTGACCTCTGGTATTAGTCCTTGCTGCTTTGCGCGAATCACCACACCGACCGTCGTCAAGGGCGCGAGAATGGCCGCGCGCAACGCGATATCGTTCCTAATGCGTTCACGTGCCTTGCGTTCGTCAACAATGACGTGTGCTTTCATCTCGGCTGCCGCCGACAATGTGGTGTTCTCTCCCGCATCCAATTCCGGGTAAGCGGTCTCGTTGCCGGCTTCGATGACGTGCAGAATCCCCTCAGCCTCAGCTTGGATGAGTGCCGAGGTACCCGGCCTATCTGGATCACCAACTACCTCTCTCCAGACCGTCCGGGTCACGCAAATGGGAACCCCAAATAGAGTCAGAAGATCGAGGCGGTCGATACGCGCCAGGCCAATGAGCGGGCTCGAGTCCGCAAGAATAGCGGGCTGCGAGCCGGTCACAGGTCGTCACTCACATCTCAACGGTCCCTTTGGATTCGAACTCCGCATCGAATGCGGCAAGCTCGGCCTCAAAACCTTCGGGAGGTTGGCGAAGAATGGGAACACGCAACTGGCCACAGAGGTCGATAAAGTCGCCTAGCTGCATTCCAGCAAATCGAGCAGCGCGTCCCATCGAGAGGGAGCCTCGATTGAACAGATCGACCGCCACGAGCGCCATCGTCTGTTGGTATACCGATTCATCACCCTCCAGGCGGGCTGCTACGCGCGCCAACTCAGTGGCGCTGACCATCCACACAGCCGGCTCGTTGTTCTTGCTGATCACGACCGGCTCTGTTTCAGCGAGAGTGACAACCTTTGAGGCTCCCTTGTGGGAGAGTTCACGCACAGAGACGGTTTTCATATTCGCTCCATCAGTCCAAAGGCTGGTAGATACTTCTTGTAGCTACATTATACAGGGCCGAAGTATTCTTGTCGATCATCGTCACGCCGCCACACCGCCCCTGTACAATGCAGCCATCCATCCTCGGGGCGGAAGCCGTCACACATGGTAAAGAGCGCATTCGTGAACGCACACGCGGAGCAGTCCCGGCGCGCCTTGGATCTCTGATTCATCATGGAACGCGACTATCTGCCCCAAGAGGCCAAGGCACG
>JBPCKK010000135.1:0-9116 GCA_051004335.1 Chloroflexota bacterium | reverse complement strand
CAGTTTGCCACTGTGGCTCCTGATTGGCGCGATGATCCGTCTGACCTCCCGCGGGTCTGCGCTCTACGCCGGGACTCGAATCGGCCGAGATGGTCACCCGTTCCGCATGTACAAGTTCCGGACCATGCATGCAAACGCCGATCAATCCGGTCCTGCGATCACTGGAGCCGCCGACGCGCGGATCACGCCACTCGGGCATCTTCTCCGCACTACCAAGCTGGATGAACTACCGCAACTCTTGAATGTTTTGCGCGGTGAGATGAGCCTTGTGGGACCCCGGCCCGAGTCGCCGGCGTATGTGGCTCTGTACGATGACCGCCAGAGGGTGGTCCTGACTGTGCGACCAGGTATTACCGGGCCCTCGCAACTGTTGTACCGTCATGAACAGGAGCTGCTCAGCGGAGAGGACGTGGAACGGCAGTACCGTGACGAAATCCTGCCGGCCAAGCTTGAAAGCGATTTGGCGTACGTGCGCGACCGCAGCCTGGCCAAAGACGTCCACCTCCTGTGGCTTACCGTCCATCGCCTCTGGACTCGGCGAACGACGGTAACCGTTAGACGAGAAAGGAGCGGCGATGTTCGAGTTGCTCGTCTCTGAAGGCCGAGGCTACCGATGACAGCATTTGTCGCTCAAGTGGATGAGCACGTGGTGGAGCGTTTGCGTCTGCACGGGTTCACCTTTGTTCGGGACGCACTGGTCGTTGCCGTGGCGTTTACCTTCGGCATGGGCGTGCGCTTCGACGGGCCCGTCCCACCGAAAGACTTCTCCCAATTTCTTACCGCTCTTCCCGCCGTCCTTCTGATTTATGCCTTCTTCATCTGGCGGTTTGGCATCCATCGCCGCCTCTGGCAGTACGCCGGTGTCAGTGGCCTACGCGCCATCCTCCACGCCACCTTCCTGGGTACCCTCACCATCGCGGTGCTCGATGTTGGCTTTCAGCAGGAGCGCTTGATTCCCACCCCCGTCGTGGCCATGGGCGGCGTGCTCACGCTCGTTGGTCTCACTGCCTCGCGGCGCTGGCGCGACGTGATTCGCTTGTCCACGCGGGCCACGGGTGAGTGGGAACGTGTGCTCATCGTGGGCGCCGGCCAAGCCGGCCAATTGGTCGCCTCCGATCTGCTCAGCCACCCGGAGCAGCGCCGGCAAGCTGTGGCATTCCTCGATGATGATCCACGCAAGAGTCGCATGCGCATCCATGGAGTATCCGTCATGGGCGACGTCGATCACTTGCCCGCGGTGGTACACGAGCAGCAGGTAGATGTGATAGCCGTCGCCATCCCCAGCGCATCACTTCCCGAGTTGGATCGCATCCTTGATCTTGCCCAGCGAACTCACGCCCGCATTCAGATCCTGCCCAGCCGCAAAGAAGTAATGGCTGGTGGGACACCGATGCGCTTGCGCGACCTTAATCTGGACGATCTACTGGACCGGGATCCGGGATTGGTACTGGAGGATCCAGTAGTTCAGGAGACAGTGGGTGACCGTGTTGTGCTCGTTACCGGCGCGCGAGGGTCGATCGGCTTCGAGTTGTGTCGTCAGATTCTCCGTCTCAATCCGGTCTGCGTCCTGGCGCTGGATAACAACGAGACTGGGCTGTTCTACCTCCAGCGTGAGTTGCGGAGCGAGTCCAACGGCGCCCTCCTCAAACCGGTGCTGGCGGACATCACCGAGCCAAACAAGCTGAACCAAATCTTTGAGCGATATCGGCCGGACGTGGTTTTCCATGCCGCGGCGTACAAGCATGTTCCCATGCTCGAGGCCTATCCGGAGGAAGCGGTCTTCGTCAATGTGGCTGGAACGCTCAATCTCTGCCACACGGCAGTGGAACACGGCTGCGAGCGTTTTGTCTTTGTTTCCACTGACAAAGCAGTACAGCCGGTCAACGTGCTGGGCTATTCCAAGCGGCTGGGTGAACTCATAGTTCGTGCCCATCAGACATCGCGCACCACATTCTGCAGCGTTCGCTTCGGTAATGTAGTGGGGAGTCGTGGTAGCGCGCTTCCGGAATTTGTGAAGCAAATTGACGCCGGTGGACCCATCACGGTCACCCATCCCGATGTTGAGCGCTACTTCATGACGATCTCCGAGGCGGTGAGTTTGGTGATCCGCGCCGGCGCCGAGGCGACCGGTGGCGAGTTGTTTATGCTTGATATGGGCAAGCCAATCAAGATTGCCGATCTCGTCCATCGAATGATCCGCCTACGCGGACTACGCGTGGGCAAGGATATTGAGGTGCAGTACACCGGCTTGCGTCCCGGTGAAAAACTCACCGAAGAATTGGTCTTTTCCGGTGAAAGCATATGCCCGGCCAACTACCCCGGTATCTTCCGCGTGGATGACGAGTTCCGGCCCGATCTCGCTCATCGGGAACGCGCTATTGCCCTCTTGGTCGACGGGGCCGGGCGCGAGGACGCCCACACATTGCGGGCGTTACTTGCCAAGCTAGCCTTGAACGAGGGCGTTCCCGACCCCATCCACCTCTCCAGCGTGGGTTAAGGAAGCGAACCTCCTCATGCGCGTCCGTCTGGCGCCGTGGTGCTCCGCATGCTGAGAGGCATACCCTGGTCTCGCCGTGGGCATACGACTCGCTCCTCGCGGCGGCTCGGAGTCCATATCGGCGTACCGCCGAGGGTGATAATCACGGGTACCGTGGTGCTGTTGGTCGCTGTCGTGCTCCTACTGATAGCGCTCTACGCTCTTCTCTCCGCACGCTCCGCGTTGCATGCGGGCGCCGCCGAACTCCAGGCAGCTCAAGCGCAGCTCTCCGCGAGTCGAGTTGAGCAGAACCCATATTCGACCCTCGTTACCGCGCGGACAAGAATCGCACGCGCGCAGGCTGACTTCAACCAGGCACAGAGCCGTCTGGCTCCGCTGGCGCCGATCCTTACTCATTTGGGCTGGGTACCCCGCGCCGGAGCGGAGCTGGCCGCCGCGCCGACCGCTGCCCGTACCGCCAATGAGCTAGCGACCGGAGCAACCGAGGTGCTCGGCGGCTTACTGCCTGCCGTACGGGCGCAGCACGGCGGTCATCTGTCGCTCGCTGTCCTGCTGCCGCGGTTGGCGGCTGCCCGACCGCGCTTTGCGGAGGCATGTACGCAGTGGAAGCAGGCGGATGCTGGTCGCCGCACGCTTGATCGACTGCATGCCACAGCGCTTGCCGGGTCCCTGGCCACCCTAGACCGGCAGTTGCCGACCTTGCAGATCCTCTGCCGCTCCCTGGTAGTTCTTCCCGATCTCCTGGGCGCGCGGCACCCGGCTACCTACCTGGTGGCTTACCTTGATCCGGAACAACTGCGCGCTACCGGCGGCTTCTTGGGCAGCGCGAGTGTACTGACGGTTCGTGCCGGCGCGGTCCACCAGGTATTCCGCGGGACGTGGTTGCGCGATGATCTGCGCTACCGGCCGCCCGATCCGGTGGTCCAGTACGATAGCGAGCCCGGCTGGCTCTTTCGCGACTCGAACTGGTCCCCCAATTTCCCCACGTCGGCCGCACTCGAGCGCTTCTTTCTACAACTCGATCTGCATGAGAATGCCCCGAACGTAATCAATCTCACCCCACAGGCCACGGCTGCCGTCCTTCAGGCGACTGGTGATCTGTACGTACCCGAGTATCACCGGCGCGTGACGGCAGGGAATGTCTTCACCCTCGCCGACTATTACACGCACCGAACCAGTGTCCATGGTCCGCTGCATTTCGGTGACCAGGATGTCCAGAAGAAGCAGTTCATAGCGATTGTGGCCAATCGTTTGCTCGCTCGACTGCACGCGCTCAGCGTGCACCAGCTTCTCCAACTCGCACGAGTGCTGCCGGGTATGATCGCGCGGCGCGATTTGCTGCTCAATTTCCAGAACCGCGACGCTCAGTCATTGGTCATCGCCGCCGGGGCTGACGGGCGCATCAACCCCACCACCGCTGACTATCTGGGGGTGGTTGACACCAATCTTTCGTATAACAAGGTCAACCCGTACGTGCACCAGTGGGTTACCTACACGGCGCACATCCAGCCCGACCGCTGGCTGCAGGCCGATCTTACCGTGCGTTTCCACAATGTGCGTGCCCCCGCCATCGCCTACGCTCAGTCCGATGGTCCCAGTGAGGGGCGTGCCGGTGCGCCTGGTGATTATGCCGACTTCCTGCGGATCTATGTTCCCGCCGGCGCCCAGATCCAAACACAGTCGGGATGGACGCCCTGGTCGGGTGGGCCGGCGTATGGCAAGACCATGCTTGCCGGCTATGTGATCGTGCGCATCGGGAAGACGCGCACCGTTCATCTGCGTTATACAGTGCCGCCCAATATTGTGCAGTGGTCCGCCGGGCGACGCTACCGGCTGCTGGTGCAGCATCAGCCGGGCGCGCACCCCGATATGCTGCGCGTTGCCGTCTCCGCTGATGGTCACGCGCTCGTCCACGCTACCATCGCTCACCCGCTCACCGATCAGTTCTGGTCGGCCGGCCTGGTCGCCCGCCCCTATCATCCGCTCTTATTGCCCAGCGGACCGCCAAGCGTTGTGCAACCGGGACACTGGATCGAGCCACACGCGTTCCTGACGACGGGTCGCTGAGTCCTGGCGACTAGGTTGGCTTGCCTCGGCGCTCAAACGCGGCATTGAGGATGGCCTCAATGTCCTCGATGCCCATCACCACCATGCGCTTTTTCCAGCCGCCTTCCACCGGGTAGTTGTAGGTGACGACTATGCCTTCCTCCAGCTCCTCCACGAGGATGCCCTGGGCGTGTTCCTGGTCGAGCTCATAGCCGAGGGCACGGAAAAAATCCTGATGGCCATTGGGGAATTGCGCCCAGATCCCCTGGTGTCGCGCCTTTCCCTGCTTCGCCGCCTCGAGACCCGACATGTCACGCAATTGCTCGATCAGCGTCTCGCGGGTGACGTGCTCCACTTGCGGATCGAGCTTGTGCAGTGCGCGCTGCAGGCGCACCAGGAAGCCATCCGAAACTTCGGTAAGGCTAATACGGCAGCTCGGCTCCTGGTCAAGATAGGCGCCCAGCGCGCGTAGTAACCATTGGTAGGTGTTTTCCCGCCCGGATTCCGCTGCAGGCATGACCCTTCCCTATTGGTGAATGTCAGTATTGTACCAGCGTTTCCCCTGGTCTTCGTCAGACGGTTGAACGCCGTACCGGCTCGTTGGCCTCGGATTCACGCAGCTCCAGCCGTCGACGTGCGCGACGTGTGGGGTGGTAGAAGAACACGGTGATGGTGAACACCAGTGTCACGGCGCCGCAGATGATGAGGGCGGTGGGCGCGCCCCAGCGTTGGGCTACCAACCCAGCGAGCAGACTGCCAAATGGGGTCATGCCAAGGAACATGAGTGAGTAGATGCTCATCACGCGCCCCTGCAAGTTGCTGGGAGTCAGTGTGAGGATGCGGGTGTTGGCCGTGGTGGTGAAGAAGGTCGAAGCCAGGCCGACGATCACCAGCAATCCGAACGAGAGGGCGAAATTGCGGGAGAGTCCCAGCACGATTTCGGCGGCGGTGAAGATGCTGGCGCCGAGGTAGATGAACCAGCGAGTGAGGTTTGTGCGTTTGAGGAACGAGAGGGTAATAGCGCCGACCAGCGAGCCGGCGCCCATCGCAGCCATGAGGAAGCCATACCCACTCGAACCCACGTGGAGGACGTACTCCGCCAGTAAGGGGATCAGCGTTGTGAAGTTGTAGGCGAATAGACTGGCCACGCCGATGAGCGCCAGAATGGTGTATACCACGGGCGTATCGGCAACATACTGCAGACCGTCACCTACATTGCGCAAGAGGCTGTCCCGTTTGCCCTCCTGGGCAATCGGGCGCGGCGAGATAAGCAACAGACCGGCAATGACGGCCAGGTAGCTCCCCGCGTTGAGAAAAAAGTTAAGCGAGATGCCCAACGCGGCAATCAGGAGTCCACCAATCGCCGGACCGATGACACGCGCCGCGTTGAAAATCGTTGAATTCAGGGCAACTGCGTTGAGGACTGCATCCTTGTCCACCAGTTCGGCGACAAACGCCTGGCGCGCCGGCACATAGAACGCATTGACCGTGCCCAGAATAGCGGCGAAGACCAGAACGTGCCAGTACTGTACCGTGCCCGTAATCACCAGGATGCCGAGCAACAGAGCGAGCAGTCCAGCTACTACCTGTGTCGCCAGGAGCAAGTTGCGCTTCGGCACCCGATCGGAGATGGCGCCGCCGAGCAAGGAGAGCAGCAGGAGCGGGGTGAACTGGACAGTTGCCACCAGGCCCAAATCGAAGGCGGATCCGGTGAGTTTGAGCACAAGCCACTGCTGCGCCACGCTCTGCACCCAGGTGCCGGTCAGCGAGATCAACTGACCGATCCAGAACAGGCGGAAATCCCGTGAGGCAAAGGCCGGAAGCGCGCGGGCCACGTTGCCACCGGGGGCGAAGAACAGCTGCCTCCACGACGCGGGACCGACGGAACTTTCCGGTGTATCTGGTCGGAGGGATGGCGGTTCAGTCAGCGCGCAACCTCAGAATTCTGGGAGCGGCACATCCGCCCTTTTCTATACTACCCAGGACAACCAGGAAGCGCTCGCATGTAGCGCGGGGCGCCGTCCCCGCGTCGTGGGCCTCAAACCCGTCCCTCTCGGGAAACTGTCTCGACACCACGCGACGGCGTGGAGTGCGTTCTCCAGGAGCGACATACTCGCCAGCGACGACGCGGACATGGTGGTCCGCGCTACACTGCTGGACTCAGCCGCGAAAGCGCTTGGGCACACGGAGGCCGAGGTTGAGCGAGCGGCGCTGTTCTTGCCAGGGATCGCCCTCGTTGTGATACCCCAATTTCTCCCAGGTACCGAGCTGGTCCAGGCTCATAAACTCCACCCGATTCACCCACTTCGCGCTCTTCCAGAAGTACAGTTGAGGCACCACCAGGCGTAGCGGCCAACCGTGGTCGGGGAGCAGCGGCAGCCCATCACGGCTGTGGGCAAAGAGGACGTCGTCCTGCAGGCAGGTCTCCAGGGGCAAGTTGCTGCTGTACGGCACCATGCAGCGGAACAGGACAAAGGCAGCATCCGGCAGGGGCTTGACCATTTCCGCGATAGTGCGAAAGAGCACGCCTTCCCAGTGGTTGTCGAACCGACTCCAGCGGGTGACGCAGTGGATGTCGCTCACCGTTTCGACGTGGGGTAGATCGAGGAGTTCGTTGTAGCGTAACTCCAGCGGCTGCTCCACCAGTCCGGTGACGCGCAGACGCCAGGTATCGAGATCGACGCGCGGCGCCCCAGTGAGGGAGAGAACAGGCCACTTATCGGTGAGCGCCTGCCCGCGAGGTAAGCGTCCCTCTTCGCGCGCCGCGCGTTCCCGCTCCCGACGATCCTGATTACTCATGGCCGTGGAGAGCGGGAACGGCTATTGAGGCATTGTGGAGGTGAACGAACCAATCAGTTGCTTCGTGTCCGAGCGGTACGCCTGGCTGATACGATCCACCGTGGGATGACTGCCGGCGTGGCGGTCGGTCAAAAAGAGCACATGGGGCCTGGTCCAGCCCATCTGATAGGCAAACGCGCCGGCCGTGGTGCCGTCGCCACGCTTGAGTTCGATAAAGTACAGATTGGCGACTTTGAGGTCGGCGTACACATCGTAGCGCTGCACACTGAGCTTGGTTGCCAGGTAGCCGGGCATCGAGTGCCCACGGCGGGTGTGCATAAGATTGAGGGTCGATACCACGTAGACCGCGATATCGTGCCGCCCCCAGTTAATCGTGTTCTGTTGAGCGACCGTGTGACCGTCGGCATAGGCGGGAGCCAATCCGCCGCAAAGGGAGACGCCGGCCAGCAGTAAGCCGGCAACAAGTTTCCTCATCCTCTTCCTCCTCAACTCTCCTCAGTCTGGCACACGCCTCTCCGCATGTGTTACCAAACTATATTGTATTGCGATTAGCCGGAAATTAACCGCGCTGGATCAAGGTTTCTGATCGCCACTCTACGCTATAACGCACGGGAGGGCAATACTGTAACACCTTCAGAGAACGGAAAGGTAGGCGCGTACCAATTCAGCGCGTTCCGGCTGATCGAGCTCCCGGTAACCATTGAGGAGGTTGTGCAACATGCGCCGCACGATCAGGCGTGGGGTGGCGGCGCGCAGGAGATCGGTGTGGAATACCTGGCCGGCATGGCCGACTATGTTCATTACATCGCGCAAACTGAGAACCGTCCCCTCGTGAAATGGATCGAAGTAAATCGAACTGGAGGCGGTGGCCAGTGAGGCTATAAAGTGTCCGGGGAGAGGAACACCGCTGATGGCCAGTCCCAGTCGCTTGCCCAGCAGGATATAGAGCACAGTGAGCGAGATAGGTAAGCCCGCACGCCGATCCACGACGCAATTCAAGTAGCTGTTCTCCGGTTCGTAGTAGCGGGCAACATTGCCGTGGAAGCCATCCTCCCCGTGGATAACGCCAATCATGGCGCCGAGCGCGGAGAAGCCACTATCGCTGTGCAGCTGGGGCCGAATACGATCGGCCAGGGCGTCCAGCCGCCGACGAACGGCATCCACCTCGAGGCGTGGATAGCCCGAACGAGCTACGATGAGCACTCCCTCTTCCAAATCGGCGCCCGTGGAGAGCCATTCCAAAAGCGCTGCTTGCACCCGTGGCCCGCTGCGTTCCGCCAGGATTAGATCCACCTGGCCCTGCGCTGGCGAGTCGATAGGAGCCAAGGCGCCGAGGCGCTCGATTTCCGCAGCGGTGAAGGTGCGCATCTGCTCCAGCATCATGGCCACGGTGGCCTCGCTCTCCGTGGTGAGCAGCGAGGCGAGCGCCTGCAACCCCTGTTCGTTCACCGGTATTTCCCCTCTCCCGATTGGCTGACGATGTTCTGCCTGAGCGTACCGCATCTGGTGTGCAGATCGCAGGGACAGGGTAGAGCTCCCGTCATGGACATTCATCCAGTAGGGGCCGGCCTCCGTGCCGGTTGAACCGGATCATCAGGGCTCCGTCCGCAGGCGGTCCGCGTCGCCGGCTCATCACTCCCGATCATTGCTGTAGAGGCTAGCGGGCATGGGGAAGCCCGAGCCCGATCGTTCCGGCAATCTCGCGCTACTCCGGTACCCGAACCGTCTCGATTGAGTGAGTCGTGGGATTGGGGATCGGCTGTCCGATTGCACG
>JBPCKK010000134.1:0-4289 GCA_051004335.1 Chloroflexota bacterium | reverse complement strand
GCACAAGACTTTTCGTCCATAAGGTCGGGGCCGCCCATTGCCCAGTGAAGGAGCATGTGAGCGATGCCAGCCGTAAGTGCCATCCTCTCAAACACGAGCCCTTGGGAACCGCCGTTGGCGACATGGAGCGGGCAATCCGCACTAACTCATCTTTGCTCAAACGCGGACCCGAGACGGTGACGAAGGAGTCGCTCTGTTCCCACCAGAGGTCCAGACTGCCGATGCTGACACCGAAGTCCAGCAAGTGTGCGGTGATTCCCGAGCGTAGTTTCACCGGGATCCCATATTTTCGGGGCTCCTGATGGATGCAGCAGAACGTGGCGCCATCAGCCACGGCGGGCTACCTGCCCATGGCTATCATGGTAGTTGATGGCCACGAGGTAATCAATCCCGCCAGAGTCTATATACGGTGTTTGGGGTTTGAGGCCCGGTGGGATATGCGTAGGAAGAAAGATGGGGAAGGGAAGAAGGCGGCGAGTATGACCGCCGCATGGCCGACTGGGGAGCCTTTAGCGCGTTCTAAACCGGTGCCGTAAGCTGCCCAGGTATCAAAGTAGGTTCGGATCCTGGCGGAAGTTCTCATCGTCCGATCCTACCGCATCACAGGCATACAAGCGGCCAAGGGCGAGATTCGTATACCGCTAATTCGGATGCGATTCTCGCGTCTGGCGTCTGTGCAGGACAACGTCCGGGTTGGAGAGGCGCTGGAAGCCCCGCGCCTCATAGAGACCGGCGATGGCCGGATTGCAGAAGAGGCTGATGGTCTCGAAGTGCCGAAGTTCGTCCAGGAGGCGTGAGATCAGGCTATTGGCAACACCGCAGCGCCGGTAATCAGCGTGAACCACAACATCCTCGACATAGGCGCGAAACTTTGTGTCGTCCACCGCCCGGGCGAAGCCGATCAAAGAATCGCCATCCCAGGCGCCGACGGCCGGCCCGCTATCGAGGACGGCGGCGATGCCATCAAGCGTTCGATTCGGCCACCAACCGGCATGGTCGTAGAGGCGCCGGAGTTGCTCGGCGGAAATGGGGCGCTCGGCATGAAGGGAGTAGCGGATCTCTTCCAGCTCCTGGAGCCGTTCGATGGCAAGCGTTCGAATCCTCTCGGCCAGTGCCGACGTCTGGGGGTCCAGCCTCGGGGCCTGGTCGGCCAGTTCCAGTATCTGCTCCTTCAGGGACAGCTCGGGCATCTCAAGACCGATCCGCTGAAATCCCCGGATCAGAAGCTCCCGCGCGGCGCGATCATCACCGCGGAGATGGGCTTTGATCGCCGCCACGGCATTCATGAGCGCGCTCTCCACCAGGGACCACTTCTCTCCCCGCGCGTCCGGATTCTCGAGGTCGTAGCTCCGATCTCGGTGAATCGAGTAAGCGAAGACCTCCAGATCGAGGCGCCAGAAGAGGGGTAGCCCCTGGAAGCGAACAAAGATGAGGCGGCGTTTCGCTGAGTTCTGCCATAGAGGATCAGAGCGGAGCGATTCGACGGGCCGGACGCGCGACAGAATATTCTCGAGGTCGCGGACACCCTGCTCGAACAAGGCGTCAGGGACCTCCCAGAGCACATCGATGTCGCTGTACTGGTCCGCCTGCCCAGTGGCCAGCGATCCCCTCGGCACGGCATCCGAGCCAGGGACAGCCTCCCGTAGTGCAGCGAGGATGGCATCGAGCAATGTCGTCCGCTCCGCCGAGTCAAGCCGCATGAGTCGTTCCCTCGGCGGCGTGGTCTGCGCGTCGCTGTCTTCTAACCATGCTCATTATTCAGCACATCTTCCGTGGCCACCATGTTATGTGTATCGTAGGACGTGGAAGCACGCAGGTCAGCGTCTACGGCAGCTCAGCGAACTGTCGAGAAGATGCTGTCTCTACAGTTTGGTATACCCATTCGCATCGCTACTGTGACGGACTTCCCGTATTCACGGGTGTCCCGGTACACGTTGGAAGCGACCAGCAGCACGGCTCCTGAGACTGTCATCGTACGCGCTCTCCGAGACGATCCGGCATGGTCGGGTCTGGCCCGGCTATACAACGAGCAGGCGGCACTCGAGTTTCTGAACTCGATCGGCAGCACCCTTGCCCCGCACTTCATCGCGAGCGACGCCGCCACCGGAAGCTTGATCACCGAAGATCTCGGAACCCATCCCTCACTGCTCGATCTGCTGTTGGGGATGACAGGGTAGCTGCGTATCAGGGGCTGCTCGCCTTCGCGCGCAGCCTCGGAAGATTACACACACAGAAAATCGGGTATGCATCCGTCTACGGCGACCGCCGTGCTCGGCTCGGACCAGCCGACCCGAGTGCCGATCTTCCTGGCGTTCCGTATCCTGTTATGGAGAGCGGGCGGCGCGTGCAAAATGCCGTGGCACAACTCGGCCTTCCTGATTCTTACGGCGTGGACGGCGATGTCGAAGAGGTCGCCCGTATCCTCTCAGAACCCAGTATCTTCCTGGCTCTCTCCAACGGGGATCCATCGCCGGTCAACTGCAAAGTCGCGAGTTGCACGGTTCGGTTCTTCGACTTCGAGGATACTGGCTTCCGGCACGCGCTTATCGATGCCACCGTCCTGCGCTATCTGTACCCAACCGGCGGGCCGGTATGGCGCCTGCCACCAGAGGTGGCGGACACGATCGAGCGGGCATATCGGGAAGTGGTGGCGCATTCTTGTCCCGAGGCTCTGGACGATGCCGCTTATGAGAGGGGAATGGCTGCGGCGAGTGCCGCGTGGACGATCCAGAGGATGGTGCGACTGCCGCGAGTGGAGCGTGAACCCGACCGGGACTCATGGTTACTCTTGCTAACCGGGTGGTCAGCGCCGATTCCGACACGTTCACGCCGACGACAGCTGGTGGCGATCATGGAGACATTCGTCGCATCGGCGCATCGTGCGGACACACTAGAAGCGCTTGCCGCCTGGTGCGAAAGCATGGTTAGCGTACTCCGTGCGCGCTGGCCAGAAGCGTCGGAGGAGATCCCGCTATACCCGGCGTTTAGAGCAATTCACTGAACTATCGGGCTGACTCAGGCCGCCTGCGGGCGGCGGGCCGGCACTCGGGCCGGCCCCTACCGGTTCAATGTCATGGAGAACCGCTGTAGGTAATCCGTCCCTGGCTCAGAGTGGCGGCCCCTGACGTATCCGGGTCCGCATGCTCTCCAGTGTGCCCCGATAGAAGTGCGTCCAGACTGACTCAATCCACCAGGTGACCCCGGACTCACGGAAGGGCTGGATGATTCCTCCCGCCTCCTCTTGGTTGTCGCCTGAGGTCTCACCCTCCCGCAGGATGTCGAACGAGCTCATCGCCGGCCGTTGCTCCTCGATCCAGGCCTTCATGACCCGGATATCCTCGGGCGTCATCGGTCCGTTCGTGCCGTCATCGTTCTTCTTGCTTGGCATGATGCCGTCATACTGGATCGCCCGACGCATAGAGCGCATCCGGGGCCAGACGGCGTCCAGCCAAATCGGGATGCGGGGCGACTGCACGGGTTGAGGCAAGAACGTCATGGAGTCAGTCGCGATCCACGGGTCGGCCATTGGCAATCTGTCGCGCTCGGCTATCTCGATATGGATACAGTCCCAGACAAATACCCCGGCCCGGCCAGCCTGTTCCGCTTCCCGCGCCAGCTCGACCAGGGTATGTGGGTTCCCACAGTCGCCGACGTTTGGCAGACTCACACCAAATCGCACTGGCGCCTCCTCAATCCATGGACATTCACAGGAAGTATAACTACGAACTGCTCGAAGGGTGGGCCATCAACTCAGGCTGAGATCCACGCCATACTGAATCAGCCGCAGCTTGCGTGCGACCGCCTGCGATGCGAGGTTCTCCCAGGATGTGCTGTACTGCGGAATACGGCCCGTGGCATGCACAGCACACGCCCACGCGGTGACCACAGTGGCGGCATATCCACGTCCCCAGTACCCCACCGCAGTCTCCACACCCGCCTCAACCGCACGCGCTGTGAGCCGGGCGCTGAAGCACAGAGAGACAGCGACGCTGTCCTCGATCACGGCAAAGCAGGACTCGCGCGCCTCGAACTCCTGTGCCATGTCCTCTCAGTCCGGGCTCATCCCCCGCACGAGCTGGAGGTTCGCACGCGTGATCCACGTCGCGTTAATGGGCATGGAAAACTTGTCGGGGAATCGATAGGCAGGCCCGGCGTGGACCGGTCGTATCCCTCGATCCTCCCTCAGCGCCTCCTGGAATGCCTCAAGATTGCGAGGCTCTGCCCGGAGCTCGTCATCCACGGGCTCATTAGCCGCCAGTTCCTCCAGTCGACACACGACATCCTCCGGC